>NZ_JBHZCS010000057.1:38776-65221 GCF_042755705.1 Nocardia sp. NPDC059154 | reverse complement strand
GCTGGTGCCGTCCCAGGCCACCGTCCGCAGTCCCCGCCACCACGACCCGGCCGTGCCTCGGGACGCGACCGTCCCCTTGAGCTGGTCGAACAAGGCGGCCAGCGGCGCCGACCCGACCCTGCGGCGGGCGTGGCGCAACGCCGCCGCCGACGGGTCGACATCCGGTACACCCGGGGCGGCCACCAGCGTCGCCCACACGCCCCGATATCCGCACTCGCCGAACAGCGCCATAGCCAGCACGAAATAGACCACCACCCGCGAGGGCAGCTTGCGGACTCGCGATTGCACCCGCCCGGTGGCGGCCAGCGCCGCGTCCACCAACGACGGCGTGATGATCTGCGTCAACTCACCCAAATGCCCAGCAGCGAAGGCAATTCCGCCACCACGAGCGCATACGGGCGTGACAGACTGAACCAACGGGGCTCCTCGTAGCAACGGTGTCTTGGTCGACGTCCGTCCTACGCGGAGCCCCGCCCTGTTACCTCGACTTCGCCGACACAGCTTGACAACGACTCCAGCAGCCAAACTTCCCGGCATTGGGTCTTGACCCGGTCTCCGGCCGGGCGTTGCAGCTTCGAGGGTGCGGCCACCACACACTCGATTCCGGCCGCGCTCAAGGCCCGATATAGGCCGAACCCGGTCGGTCCGGCCTCATAAGCCACCTTCACCGGCCCCGCCAACCCCGCCAGCCACGCCAGGATCTGTCCCGGATCCGGACACAATCGCTGCCTGCTCAGCTGCCCGGTCTCGTTGTCGATCCCACACGCCACCACCGACAACGCGTGCACATCCAAGCCGACACTCGTACGCTCGATACTCACCGGGGGCCTCCTGACCTGCAAATGTGGCTCTACCGAAGTGAGTTTCACCCCGGCAACCCACGCGGCTTTGCAGAACGAGGCCTCCGGCCCCAACTCAGTGGGCCCTCATACCGTCTAGTCTCGGTGGGCATGACGCATGCTCGAGATCGTCGGGGGAGGCAATCGGCTGCGTACGACCCCGCCACGGTGCCGCTACGCCCGACGAGGCCCAGCAGGTCGACGAGACCCAGCCGGTCCAGACCCCGCCCGCCCGCCGCCCGCAGCCCTCGTGAACGCCCCGAGCGAACACGCCGGGCGCTGGCGGCCGGGCGGGTGGCAATGGCCCTGCTGGCGGTCGCGGTGCTGACCGCCACCGGCGCGGCCTGGCGCAGATACCATCAGGAATTGAGCGGGCTGACCATCTCCGGTGTCACTCCGGACGGCCCCAAATCCAGCGGCAAGACCCAGAACATCCTCGTCATGGGCCTGGACAGCCGCCTCGACGAGCACGGCAATCCACTGCCCCAGGACATGTACGACGCGCTGCACGCGGGGGACGACAGCGAGGGCGGCTTCAATGCGAATGTGCTGATTCTGGTGCACATTCCGGGCGACGGCTCCAAATCCACCGCCATCTCCATTCCCCGCGACGACTACGTCACCCTCGATCCCGCGTCGTGCGCCACCTCCCCGTGCAAGGGAAAGATCAAGCAGGCGTACGGATTCGCCTACGCTCGGGCCAAGGACAAGCTCGCCGCCGCCGGGGTCAAGGATCCGCTGGAACTCGATCAGAAGTCCCGCGACGCGGGCCGCCTCGCCGAGAGCAATACGGTCGGCAAGTTCCTCGGCAATGTGCCCGTCGACCATTTCGTCGAGATCACCCTGGCCGCCTTCTTCCAGATCGCCGAGGCCGAACAGCCGATCACCGTGTGCCTCAACGAGGACACCTCCGACGGCTACTCGGGCGCCAACTTCAAGAAGGGCAAGCAGCAGATCGACGCCGCGCAGGCCATGGCCTTCGTGCGCCAGCGCCGCGACCCGGATCAGCCGCTGTTCACCGACCTGGACCGCACCCGCCGCCAGCAGGCCTTCATCGTGTCCCTGGCCCGGCAGCTGCAGGACGGCGGCACCCTCAGCAGTCCCGGCAAGTTGCGCGCGCTGCTGGATATCGCCAAGCAGAACACCGCCATCGACAGCGGCCTGGACCCACTGTCGTTCGCGCAGCGGGCCTCCGCGCTGCTCGACGACGGGCTGTCGCTGTACACGCTGCCGGTCAAGGACTTCGGCACCGACGACGTGGGGGAGTCGATCAATATCGTGGATTCGGACGAGATCAAGGGCATCGTGCGAAACCTGCTGTCCCCGGGCGACTCCGGCGCCACCACGACCACCACGCCCGCGCCCGCCACCACCGCCATCCCGGATGCCACCGGCATCGTGCTGAACGTCGTCAACAGCTCCGGTGAGAACGGCCTGGCCGCCAAGGTCGAACAGGCCCTGGCCACACGGGGTTTCACGCAGGGCGCCGCGACCACCGGCGCGGCCCGCGACACCACCACGCTCACCTACGGCGCGGGCGCCGAATCCGCCGCCACCGCCCTCGCGGCCCAACTCGGACTCACCGCCACCGGTTCGGCGGCCGTGGAAGCTCAGGCCGTCCAGCTCACCCTCGGTAGCGACGCCCGCAGCGGACCCCTCGCGAATGTGCCGGTCGACCAGACCGATCCGACCACCTCGGCCACCCACACCCGGACCCCGGCCACCTCCACCACCCCGCCCGTCCCGGTCTCGGCCACCGCCCCCGGCGCCAACGCGCCCGAGGCCACCGACCTGTCGCAGATGGATACCGGCGGCATTCCCTGTGTGAGGTAACCGAATTCGCGCATGCCCCGGGCACGGCGGGCGTAGCTTTCTTGGTGCAGGCTATGGTTCGAGGGGCGAACATGAACGATCCGCGGCGCTACGTGGTCATCGGCGGGGGACTGGCAGGATTGGCGTCGGCGGTCTGGCTGGCCGAAGCCGGGAAACAGGTCACACTCCTGGAACGGCGCGGACGCCTCGGCGGGCGCACCCACGCGCTGGAGGTCGCACCGCTGCGCGACATCCCCGACAACGGCCAGCACGTGATCGCCAGCGGCTATGAGCATCTGTTCCGATATCTGACCAGCGTCGGCACCCGCCAGTACGTGACCTTCCCGCAGCAGGGTGTCCTGCGCTGGCCCGGCGGGCGCACCGCGATCATGGGCACCACCGGTTTTCCCGCGCTGCGTGCCCTGTTCGGCGCGCATCCCGACGCGAGCACCGGCGACCGGTTGCGCGCGGCCACGGCCACCCTCCGGATGGGGTGGCAGTGCCTGCGTCAGCCCGGCGATCTGGCCGACCTCACCACCGACCAGTGGTTCCGGCGGCTCGGCATGCCCGCCACCGCGCGGGAGGCGCTGTGGGATTGGCTGGCGCTGGGCATCGCCGCCGAACCGGTGCGGCAGGAGTCGGCCAAGGTGTTCGCCGACGTGCTGGCCACCGGAATCCGGCTGGGCGTCAGGCATTTGCGGCCCGTCGGCATCGGCTATCCCACCACCGACCTCGACACCCTGCTCGTCTCCGGCGCGCAGCGGGTGTTCGACCGGCACGGAGTGCAGGTGCGACACCGGGCGGTGGCCCGGCGCATTCGCATCGAGGACGGCGCGGTGACCGGTGTGGTGCTGGCCGGCGGCGAGGTGCAGCCCGCCGACGCGGTGGTGTGCGCGGTGCCCAACTCCTACATCGGCGGCCTGCTCGACGAGCTACCCGAGCACGACCGGATCTATTCGGCCGCCGACAAACTCGGCTACACCCCGATCGTCAGCACCAACCTGTACCTGGACCGCCCACTCGGCACCAAGGCCGCCATGGAGGCGCTCATCGGCGGGGCGGGGATCGTCGACGAGGTGTTCGACCGGCAGCGCATGCACGGGCGCGGCACCCTCGACGGCTGGCTGTACTGCCTGACCACCAGCGGCGCCTACGAGCAGATCCACAAGCCGCACCACGCGGTGGTGGACGAGCAGATGGCGCTGCTGCGGCGCTACTATCCCGATGCCGCGGACGCGAAAGTGGTGCACGCACAGGTGGTTCCGATGCCGCGGGCTACGTTCTCGCAGGTGGTAGGGACCGATGGGCTGCGGCCGGGGCAGCGCACCTCGGTGCCCACGCTGGTGCTGGCGGGGGATTGGACCCGAACCGACTGGTCGGCCACGATGGAAAGTGCTGCCCAGAGCGCGGCGAAGGCCGTGGATCTGCTGCTGGCCCTGCCGGCCGCCCGCCGTGTCGACCAAGCGGTTTGATTACTCGCGTTCTGCTCGCACCGGCGGCTCCCGGAAGAAGTTGAGGATCAGTCGCGTGATGTCGGCCAGGAACCGTTCGCGGGGAATGGGCGGAGCGTCGAGCAGGTAGCGGATGGTCAGATGCTCGACCGTGCGCACCAGCATCCAGGCCGCGGCATCGGCGTCCACCTCGGCCGGAATCGGATACGGCCGCAGGGACAGCGCCACCCGGGCCAGCTCACCGATCTGCCGCTCGAACGCCACCACCGGCCCGTCCGCACCCAGCCGCGGCGTCTGCTCGACGACTGCGCGCAGCAGCTCACGGTCATTGCCCAGGGCGTACATCAGATACGAAATGGTTTCCGCCACCGACACTTCCGGCGGTCTGCCGATATTCGACAGCACCCGCGCCGGGACCCGCTCGGCCACCTCGCGGGTGTAGCGCTCGATCACCGCCGCCACCACCGCGTCCTTGTTCGGGAAGTACTGATACAGCGAGCCCGGGCTGATATTCGCCGCGGCGGCAATCCGATTGGTGGAGGCGCCGTCGTAGCCGTGGATGATCAGCACCTGCTGCCCAGCGTCGACAATGCGGGCCACCATGGCGCGTGAGCGTTCCTGCTGCGGGGTGCGGCGCGGCGGTGGCGCAGGCGATTTCGGGGTGCGGCGTTTCGATGTCATGGCGTTCGGGGCGAGATTCGGAATGCGAATTGAATGCGAGTGAACAGTCGTGTCAGCGTGGAAACATGGTGTCACACAGCGCGGTGTCGGACCAGGGCAAGGAACCGGCGTACCCTCTTCGACGCGATCCGTTGCCGCTCGGGCCGGAAACGCTGACCTGGAAGACCTTCGGGTCGCTGTACTTTCTGCCCAGCGCCCTGTTCGTCGGCATGGTGCAGAACATGCATCCCGGGCTCGGGGCCGGCGTGGAATTCCACTCCGAGATCCACGACGAGTTCTATCAGCGGATCCTGCGTTCGCTGTACCCGATCTACGGGGTGGTGTTCGACGGCGACCGCGCCCACGACACGGCCCACGAGATCGTCGGATACCACCGCGACATCAAGGGCGTCGACGCGCGCGGGCGCCGATATCACGCCCTGGATCCCGGCACCTTCTACTGGGCACACGCGGTGTTCTTCGTCCAGAACCTGCGCGCCGCAGACCTGTTCATGGGCGGGCTGAGCGAGGGCGAGCGCGAACAACTCTGGTGCGAGCACTACCGCTGGTACGAGCTGTACGGCATGAGCATGCGGGTGGTGCCGCCGAGCTGGCCCGCCTTCCAACGTTATTGGCGCGACATGTGCCACGACACCCTGGAACCGACCAAGGCCGCCCGGGATGTCTTCCATCTCGTGGACACCGTGCCGGTGCCGCTCGAAGCGACACCGTCGCATCTCTGCGACTACTACTACTACTACTACTACTACTACTACTACTACCGCCCGGGCCTGCCGCTGCGCCCGCCACCACCGCGCAGGTCGCGACCGCCGGGGTGGCCCCGCAGTGGACGGCCACCATGGCGGGTGCGGCCACCCGCCGCTTCACCACGGCCACAGCGACCGGCCGCCTCCAAATAGCAGCTACCGCACCGCTTCTGGGTGCACTCGCCTACTACAGCAGCGAACCCCTGGTCCGCACCCTGCTGGCGGACACACCTCTGGAGTCGGTACCCCTGCGCCCGTTCGTACAGCTGGTAGGCCTGGCCGCCACCACCGGCGTCCGCCTGCGCGCCCTCGACGACCACCTCCCCGGCGCCCGCGCCCGCATGGTCCGCCGTGCCCGCCACCTCGACCCCATGTGGGACCGCAACACCCGGGTGGCCCGCTACCTCGCCGCCCGCATCGGCATCCGCGGCACGCCCTTCGACCACCACGACACCTCCGCCGAAGCCGGCCGCTGCCCGATCTGATCACCTAACCCTGTGTCCCGGCAATGCTCAGGTACACGACCATGATCGTGAACAGAAACCACGCCGCCCCCTGCCAGATCGGCCACGCCCGCTCTGCCCGCCACGCCCGGAATGCGATCACGAGCGCCCCGATCCCCCCGAACAGCAAAACCCCACCCGGTCCCAGCCCCACCACAACCCGCGAGGTGCCATCACACAGACTCGACCCGGCATTCAGACACGCAGGCCGCGCCGCCGCCCAAACCAGCACGACGACCGCGACAACCGCGGTCCCGCCGAGCACCGCCAACACATAGGTGGTGGCATGCCGCAACATCGATGGATCGTTCCACCGCTTCTCCACGTCGTTCACCATGACCAAACCACCTCCGCTCAGCGCCCGATCCGGCCCCGCCGGTACCACCATGGTCGTCCCGCATGCCACCCTCTGCCACGCCGAACACCACCTCTTCGTCCCCCTTGATTCGCTTCCTGTGAACTCCACCTGATGCTGCGGCTGAAACTCCACCGGATGCTGCCGCGCTGGCGGTGCGCAGGGTCCGTGGTCAGCGGGCGTCGGCGGCGAGGCCGAGACCCAAGCCGACGAGGATGGCGGCGAGGGTGCGTTCGATGCGGCGGCGGATTCCGGTGCGGCGCAGCCAGGTTCCGGCTCGGTCGGCGGCGAGGACCACGCCGATGCACCAGGTGGTGTCGATGGCCAGCTGAATGACGGCCAGGATCAGGACCGTGGGCAGGACCGGGCCGCTCGCGGGTAGGAATTGGGGGAGGATCGTCAGGCCGAAGACCGCGGCCTTCGGGTTGGCGGCAATGGAGATCAGCGATGCCCGGAAGGCGGAGGCCGGGGTGCGGCCGCCGGTCAAGGCCGAGGTCAGCGCGGTGCCGAAAGCGTCGTCGCCCCGCGATCCGCGCCAGGCCTGGATGCCGAGCCACACCAGCACGACCGCCCCGAGCAGATGGATGCCCACATTCAGCACCCGGTTGGCCACCAGCAGCGCCGACAGCCCCGCGCCGCCCGCCAGTGTCCAGCCGAAGATGCCGATCTCATTGCCCGCCACCGCCGCCAGCCCGGCGGCCCGGCCGTCCCGCACCGACCGCTGCAGGAACAGTGCGGTCGCCGGACCCGGCAGCGCAGCCAGAATCAAACAGGCGAGCGTGAAGGCGGGAAGTACTTCGATCCAATGCGGCATCCGTCGATGCTGTCACCGCCGCCCCCGGCCCGGCCAGCGGATTCCGCCGCGCGAGCCGACTTCGCACCCCAACCGGCGAGTCTCGCCACGACACGCCATCATTCGCCCAGCCGGACCCCGACCCTCGCCTGCCGCCTGCCATGTTCCAGCACCCGCCACCTCGTCCCTCCGAACATCCGGCCTGATGCGCCGCTTCGGGACATATCGGCCTGCTGTGCCGCCTCGGGCGCGGGCGGATCGCCACGTCGAGGCACGGACGAAGAGTCAGCCTTGCGCGGTGGCCGGTGCGCTGCCCGCCTCCGATAGGTAGTCCTGTCCGCCGACGTACACCGTGTGGCCGGGTGGGGTCTCGAGGGTGGTGGCGTCGGCGACGGCGGTGGCGAAGTCCTCGACGGTCGGCAGGTCACCCTGGTCGCGGCGGGCGGTGACGGCATCGGGGTCCCGGCGTTCGAGCAGGCGCACGATGATGGTGCCGTCGATCATGTCGCCCGACACCACGGTGAAACCGATACCGCGGCTGGTGAATTCGCCGGTCATGGCCCGCAGGGCATCTTCGCCGGCGCGCTTGCTCGCGGCTATGGGCTCGTAGCCGGGCGGGACCTCGCGGGTGGGGGAGAAGTGGGCCTGGTGGCTGGTGACGAAGACGATGCGACCGCCCTCGGGCAGGTGCGGCAGCGCAAGCTTGGTCAGGCGAGTCTGCGCGTCGCGGTTGAGGAGCATGGCGTAGCCGGGGGCGGCGTCGCGTTCCAATCCGCCGGAGGCGTTGAGCACCAGCACATCCAGCCGGCCGAACTCGGCGATCACCGCGTCGATGAGGGTCCGCGCACTGTCCGGGTCGGCGATATCCGCCCCCGCCACCGACGCGCTGCCGCCCCCATCGGCGATCTCGGCGGCCAGGATTTCCGCGCGTTTGCGCTTCTCGCGGTAGTTGATCACCACGTGGTCACCGCGGGCGGCCAGCACCCTCGCGGTTTCCGCACCGATGCCGCGGGAGGCCCCGGTGATCAGGACGATGCGCCGCCCGGTATCCGTTGTCGCCATCAGCGACCTCCATCCAGTGAGTTGCTTCTAATCCAGAAGCACTAGATTGGTACTTCGAAATGAGAAGCGCAAGTCAGCCACCCCCTGCCAACAGCCGCGCCGACGCCTCCGCGACCCCGCTACTGGCCGCCATGGACCTGCTCGGCCAGCGCTGGATACTGCGCGTGATCTGGGAACTCGAGCCCGGCCCGCTCGGCTTTCTGGAACTGCGCCGGCGCATGGGCAACTGCTCGTCGAGCATGCTGTCGGTGCGACTGCAGCGGCTGGTGGAAGCCGGTGTGGTGGACAAGAAGCCCGACAAGTCCTACGAATTGACCACTGCCGGAGTGGAATTGGGCGACTCCCTGGAACGGGTTTGGCGGTGGTCGGAGCGCTGGGCAGGTAGCCTCGAGCGCGCAGGGGGCGAGGACGAGGCGTAGGAACGGGATGAAACGCAGGTTGCTCATCGGCGGCGCGCTCACGCTGGTGGTGCTGGCCCTGATCTCCGTCGGGTTGTACACCCTGATGAACTCACGCACCTACCAGGTGGCCGGCCGCATCGTGCCGCGCGTCGACACCACCGACAAGATCGTCGCCCTGACTCTCGACGACGGCCCCAGCGAGCGCACCCCCGCGATCCTGAAAACCCTTGCCGACGCGGGCATTCCGGCCACCTTCTACCTCATCGGCGGCGAACTGGCCGCCCATCCCGACCAGGGCCGGGCCATCGCCGCCTCCGGCAACGAGATCGGCAATCACACCTATCACCACCAGCGCATGGTCTTCGTGACCCCGGGCTTCGTCCGCGACGAGGTGGAGCGCACCGACGCCGAGATCGCGAAAACCGGCTACCGGGGCCCGATCACGTTCCGGCCGCCCAACGGCAAGAAGCTCTTCGCCCTGCCCTGGTACCTGTCCCGCCACGATCGCACCACGGTCACCTGGGACGTCGAGCCCGACTCCGGCAAGGCGCCGACCACCGACCAGATCGTGGCGGAGACCCTGTCGAAGGTGCGCCCGGGCTCGATCATCCTGCTGCACACCATGTATGCGACCGGCGGTCCCTCGCTCGCCGCCATTCCCCGCATCGCCCGGGCGCTGCAGGATCAGGGCTATCGCTTCGTCACGGTCTCCCGGCTGCTCGCGCGCTAGCGCTCAGGCCGCATCGCCGGATCCGGTGATACCGCGCCGGATCTCACCGGCCGTGTGCGCTTCGCGCGGCATGGCCCGCGCGTGCGAGGAACGCAACTGCCACGGCACACTGGTCACCATCACCCCCGGCTCGAACAGCAACCGCGCCTTGAGCCGCAGCGAACTCTGGTTGTGCAGCAGGTTCTCCCACCAGCGCCCGACCACGTACTCGGGGATGAACACGCTCACCACATCGCGTGGCCGCGACTTCCGCTGGCGTTTGATCTCTTCCAGCACCGGCCGGGTGATTTCGCGATACGGCGATTCGATGACCTTCAGCGGAATCCCGACCTGGTAGGTCTCCCAGTCCTGGGCGAGGTGGCGGGTGTCGGCGTCGTCCACGTTCACGGTCACCGCGGTCAAGGTGTCGGGCCTGGTCGCGCGCGCGAACTGCACCGCGCGCTGGGTCGCCTTGTGCCAGCCCGACACCAGCACCAGCGCGTGCACCCGCCCCGGCAGCGTCTCCAGATCGTCCCGGTCGATCTCCAGTTCGGCCCGCACCGACGAGTAGTGCCGGTGAATCAGCCACATGATCGCCACCAGCACCGGCATGGCGATGACCACCAGGTAGGCGCCATGGGTGAATTTGGTGATCATGACGACCACCAGCACCACCCCGGTGAAGCAGGCGCCGAAGGCATTGATGAAGCGCGCCCGGTGGATTCGCAGGCGCTCGACCCGGCTGTCGACGGTGCGCAGCTCCTTGTTCCAATGCCTGACCATGCCCGTCTGGCACAGTGTGAACGATGTGAACACGCCCATGATGTAGAGCTGGATGAGTCGCGTGGTGGACCCGTCGAAGGCGTAGATGAGCCCGCCGGCCACCACCGCCAGCAGAATGATGCCGTTGGAGAAGGCCAGCCGGTCCCCGCGGGTGTGCAGCTGCCGCGGCATGTAGCGCCGCTGCGCCAGGATCGAATTCAGCAGCGGGAAGCCGTTGTAGGCGGTGTTGGCGGCCAGGATCAGGATCAGCGCCGTGGTCACCATCAGGTAGTAGAAGGCGACGCTGTGCCCGCCGAACACCGCCGCCGAGATCTGCGCGATGACGGTCTTCTGCGCGTCGGTCCGGCAGTCGCCCTCGAATCCGATGAGATCGCAGGTATTTTCGACCACCCGGGTCTTGGTGACCATGGCCAGCGCCGTGACGCCCGAGAACATGGCGATGGCGATGATGCCCATGGCGGTCATGGTGCGGGCGGCATTGAGCGCCTTGGGCTTCCGGAACGCGGGCACCCCGTTCGAGATGGCCTCGGCGCCGGTCAGCGCGGTACATCCGGAGGAGAACGCCCGCAGCAGCAGGAACGCCACGCCCGCGGTCGAGAGCCCGACCTGCTCGGCGTGAATCTGATAGTGCGCGCTCTCCGCCACCGGCGTGTGCCCGAGCAGTGTCTGGCCCAGACCCACCACGATGAGCACGAACACGCCGAGAACGAATCCGTAGGTGGGAATCGCGAAAGCCCGCCCGGATTCCCGGACGCCGCGCAGATTCATCGCGGTCAGGAAAACGATGAATGCGAGATTGACGGCCACCCGGTACGGATTCAGATCCGGAATGGCGGAAATGATGTTGTCCACTCCGGCGGCCACCGATACCGCGACGGTCATGACATAGTCGACCAGCAGTGCCGCCGCCACGACCAGGCCGGGCAGCGCGCCCAGGTTCTCGGCCACCACCTCGTAGGAGCCGCCGCCGGACGGATACGCCTGCACCACCTGCCGATACGACAGCGCCACCACCGCCAGCAGCACCACCACGCCCGCGGCCACCACCGGGGTGAGATGGAGGTAGGCCAGCCCGCCCAGCGTCAGAATGAGCAGGATCTCCTGCGTGGCGTAGGCGACCGACGACAGTGGGTCACTGGCGAAAATGGGCAGCGCGAGTCGTTTGGGCAGCAGGGTCTCCCCGAGCCGATCGCTGCGAAACGGGCGTCCGAGCACGAGTCGTTTGGCTACGTCGATCGGTGAAACCACGCTCGGAGCCTAGGGCGGAAAACCGCATGAATCGGAACCCCATGCCGTATGGATTTCGTAAAGATACTGAACAGTCCGGTGCTTTCTCTTGCCAGTTTCGAGACTTGTGCAGTTGATCGAACAACCACCTAGACTGTCTGGGACGTAGTCGAGGATTTATGGAGAGGTGACACGATGGGAGACCGGACGGTCGTCGCCGACGTTGCCGACGAGTTGGCACGCCGCGTGGCATCCGGGGAGTACGAGCCCGGTGGTCTGATGCCGTCCGTCCGCCAGGTCGCCGACGAATTCGACCTGAATCGTGCGACGGCGCAATTGATTCTGGGCCGCCTCGAATCCTACGGATTCGTGGACGCGTACCGCGGCAAGGGGTTCGTCATCCGGGATGTGCGCGCCGAGGGCGGTGTCGATGTGTACCGCCGGCTGTTCCGGCTGTCCATGCCGGATCCGGAGATCGCCGCGGACATGTTCGGCAATATCGTCGACGAGGAACGCGGCATCGCGCTCGAGGCGCTGCTCGCGTACACCGGCGGCGAGCGCGCCCTCGATCCGGCGGTCCTCAAGGACGAGATCGACGAACTGGAAACCCTTGCGCGCGGCGCGGACCCGGATCCGCACCGCATGCTGGGCATCGAGCTCGGGCTGCTGCGCCGGCTGCTCACCGCGCTCGGGCACACGGTGCAGCGCGCGGTGCTCAACTCCATCGGCGAGATGGTGCTGGAGGTGCCGGAGGCGGTCGAGGCCTACTTCGCGGTCTCGCCGGATCTGCACGTGCTGGTGTGGCGGGCGCTGGTCGCGGTGTGGGAGTCCGACAGCGGGCCGAGTCAGGCGCAGCTGGCGCTGTTCGAGGATCTGTTCGGCATGTACCACCGGAAGGTGGTGGCGCGCTTCGAGGAACTGGTCGGCGCGGCCGGGGCCGAGTCGGCCGGCGAGGTGGCCGCGACGGCCTGAAGGGGCTGGACCGACCCGATCACGCCCGTTTCAAATCCGACGGGTCGGTTTCGTCTCAGACAACCCCGCTTGGCAGAAATTATTGCCCGATCACGGCGTTCATGATGGTGCCCGCGCTCGTCGCGAGAATGCCGCCGATGAGCGCGCCCGCGACCTGCTTGGGCGCCTGCACCCCGCCGCCGCTCCACTTCTCCCAGGCGAAGCGGCCACCCGCGTAGGTGATGGCCAGCACCCCGGAGAGCAGCACGAACCAGGTGAAATACCGGACCAGGCGCAGCAGCTTGTCGGCCACCGGCGGCGTCTCGGGAGTCGGATTGAAGATCTGCGCGTGCTGAAGCTGCGTCAGCAACTCGTGGGCGGCAGTAAGTAACATCGCGGCGCTCTTCCACGTGATGGCATGTCCTTCTCCGGGGTACTCGCCGGAGGCGGTGCCGCGCAAGGGAAGTCGCGCTCTGATCGGTCATCGGGCGTGGACACGCGAAAGCAATAGTGCGCGCGCCCGGTGCACTCAGTCCACGTCGTTGTCCGCAGACAGATAGGCTATGGCCGCCAGATACTGTCGGCACGCGAAGTGCTGATCGTGCGCGCGCAGGATGGTGCGGGCCTGACGATAGGTGAGGGTGCGCGGTTCGACCGCACAATCACCGGGACCATCGTCGCGAGCTGCGACATCGGTGGAACGGACGAGCATCTGCGTCATGGGATGCCTCTGGCCGATTAGGGGGATGATCCACCGAGTTTAGGAGCTCGGATCGTGCAGATGCAAGCACATCTGCACGCTCGAATCCGGTGTCTCCCTGGGCGTGACCCGGTTTCTCCGCGGCCGCGACCCGGAATCTCTGCGGATGCGAACCGATGTCGCCACGGGTCTCGAATCCGCTGTCCCCGCAGGATAATCCACTGCCCTCGCAGGATGTCCGCGTCACGTGACTTTTCGGACGCATGGTTCCCGGAGTAATCGGACGAACGGGACCAACTAGCCGGGATTGTCTGAAATCCTTCGCAACTTCGCTTGGCTTTTCGGTGAACCAAGATCAAATCTGTTGTGTTGCAAAGGATGTGCCGCTCCGAGGCGTCGATAGCGAGCAATCTGCGTGCTATCGTCGTGCTTGCGGTTGCAACTGTAAGTACACCTGATCGAACATTTGCAAGTACTGGGACCACCGTCTGCGGGCGGTACTGGCAAGGAGTCTGAAATGACGGACATCTCGGCAACCTCGATCGATCGCTCGAACCTGTTGTGGCGCAAGAGCACCTTCAGCAATCCCAGTGGAAACTGCGTGGAGATGGCTCCCATGGCCGATGGGCAGGTGGCCGTGCGCAATTCCCGAGACCCCGAGGGCTCGCTGATCGTGTACACGCGGCCCGAGATCGACGCGTTCCTGCGCGGCGCGAAGAGTGGAGAATTCGACGACCTCGCGCGCTGAGCGGTAGCATTGGCAATCGGCGCGGTGGTTCGCGACAAGCGGTTGTGAGTCCACTGCCGGCAAACCCGAGCATCGGAGTGGACCCCATGATCGCAGAACCCGTTGCCCACGATCGGGCGGATTCCGCTGTCGCCGAACGTGGCCCGACTGCACTGCGTATCGCGGTCGGCAGCCAGCTACGGAAGCTGAGGGAACTCAGCGGAATTACACGCGAGGCGGCGGGTGACCACATCCGCGGTTCGCACGCGAAGATCAGTCGTCTGGAACTGGGGCGGACCGGATTCAAGGAGCGCGATATCCGGGATCTGTTGGCGCTGTACGGCGTTGACGATCCCGGTGAGCGCGAGCAGTTCCTCGAACTGGTCCGCAAGGCGAATCAGCCGGGATGGTGGCATCGCTACAGCGACCTGCTGCCGCCCTGGTTCGAAACCTATCTCGGCCTCGAGCACGCGGCGAAATCCATTCGTACCTATGAGGGTCAGCTGGTCCCGGGTCTGCTGCAGACCCCGGACTACGCTCGCTCGATCGTCGCCCTCGGGCACGATGCGGATGGAGAGCGCCGTGTCTCGCTGCGCCGGCGCCGCCAGGAGCTACTCACCCGCGACGGCGCGCCGAGTTTCTGGGCCGTGCTGGACGAGGCGGTGCTGCACCGTCCCGTGGGCGGTCCCGGCGTGCTACGCGGCCAGATCGAGCACCTCATCGAAATGTCCAAATTGCCCAATGTGACCATCCAGGTGCTGCCCTACGCGGCGGGTGGCCATGCGGCTGCGGGAAGTTCGTTCACCATGCTCCGCTTCGCCGAGACCGAACTCCCCGACATCGTCTATCTCGAACAGTTGACCAGCGCGCTGTACCTGGATCGCCGCCAGGATCTGGAGCTCTACCGTCAGGTCATGGATCAGCTGAGCGTGCAGGCGGAGCCGCCGGAGCGCTCCCGCAAAGAGCTGGCGCGGATTGCTGCGGAGCTCGACTGAGCTCCGGGCTGGTCCCCAGCCGCGGACGGAACGTCCGTACACATGGATAAGGGGCCCCTCGCGGGGCCCCTATCAGCGTGCCGTCGACCTGACGAGTCGGCCTGCGGCACGGCCGGATTCGGATTACTGCCTGATGAAACTGGAGGCGATGCGCCAGAACGCCTCCGGTTGCATGCAGTGCAGATCCCAGTCGTTCACCATGGCGTGCGCCGTGGTGACGATCCGCTCGATGTCGAAGTCATACCGAGTGGCCGCTCCAGTGGATTCGACCTGGCGGATGACGAAAGCGGTTGCCGTCTCACGTGAATAGGTTTGCTCCGGCTGACTTCTGTCGGCAAACCCGAGCCGGCTGAGGTTGATTGGCTGATTCATTCGAACGCCCCTGACGCCAGGCCGACGGCTACCCGTGGGCGAAGAATCGCCGGTGATTCACCGCTCGGCTCTCTGGTTGTCCCCTTATTGGTGCCTTGCACGATGAGTCTATGACCGTGCATTGCGCAGATGCAAGTACATCTGCAACATCGAATTTGCAGCGCCAGAGCATTTTTCGGTGTGCTATGAGTTTGCGATACGAGGGTTGGCAAAAGGTTGCATTCGCCCCCGAGCAGGGCTTTTCCAGTACTTCCGATCGAAAGTTCCGGCGAGAATGGACTGTTCCGCTTTATCCAGGAATTAGCGGAAGATCAAACTCGGCCCTCGAGATGCTCAAACTCTTCCCTGGCGGGCGGCGTCTCGCCGCATCGCGGCTTTGAGCCGGCGATGTTCGATGATCATCAGGCCGATTCCGAAACGCAGACACACCGCGCCGGCGAGCCCGCACAGCGCACTCCAGCTGAGTGCGCCGTAGCCGGCGGTCGTCAAAGTCAAAGCGATCGCGACGATTCCGGCCGCGGCCAGAATCGGTCCCGGGAGATTACGGGTGTCGTCGTAGGCGGGCGGAGTGACAGGCATCAACACTGTCCTTTCTCCGGGGGTATTGCAGAGCCGATAACAACTGGATACCCGGGCCGGTTCGGGCGAATCACACCGCTGTAGACCCGTGTTCACACCGGCCGCCGGTGATACCCAGATCGTCCAGCAGGCCGAGGAACGCGCGCGCATAGGGCGAGGCCGCGGTTTCGGCCCGCACCCGCCCCCAATCGACCTGGGCGCGCAATTCCCGCGCGATGTGCAGCAGCCGGGTGAAATCCAGCCGCTGTGGATCGGACACGGTGAGCTCGTCCACCAGGAAGTCCGCGACGGTCACCACGGGCGCGGCGATCGATCCGATGGGCAGCCGCTCCGCCCGGGCCAGCAGTTCATCGGTGACGGGACGGTAGTTGGGGCGGAACACCAGATCGACGCGAATATCGCGGTGGTACAGCGTGGTCCGCTCGGCGTCGGCGGCCGGCAGCGGCGGCCGCAGTCCCGCTGCGGCGAGCAGGCGCTGCCCGCGGGCCACGTCCGCGGGCAGCAGCAGCACATCGACCTCGGAGTGCGGGCCGGTCACCGGCCCGCCGCGCGCGTAGACCGCGCAGTCGCCGGTGAGCGCACAGGGAATGTCGTTGTCCTGCAGGACCTGCACGGTGAGCGTCAGGGTGCCGAGCAGCCGGTCGATATTGCGGACCATAGCGGTGGCGTACCCGTGGTCTCGCGGGCTAATCCGGAACCGCCATCGGCCCGGCCAGCGGGCCCTGGATTGATACGGGTTTCACGCGTGTGTTAGGTCTGAAAAGAAGTGGATCGATCAACCTGAGTGGACGGGAGCCGGTGCCGTGGTGGATGTGCCCGCGTATTTCGACGAGGTGGACGGCGGTTTCTTCCCGACGCCGTTCGCGGCCAGCCAGTGGTCCTCGGCGCAGGTGGTCGGCCCGGCCCTGACCGGCCTGCTGGCCCGCGAGCTCGAACGCGCGCACGCCGCCGACGGGTTCGTGCCGGTGCGGCTGACCGTGGACCTGTTCAGCGCGGCGCGCTTCGAGCACACCACCACCCCGACCGTGCGGGTGCGCGACGGCCGGCGGATCCGGGTCGCGGACGCGAGCGTGGTGCAGGGCGGCACGGTGGCCGCGCGCGCCACCGCGGTGCTGCTGCAGCCGGCCGAGCAGCCGCCGGGGGAGCTGTGGCACCGGGAGCAGGAGCCGCAGCCGCCGTCGCTGGAGATCGCGCCGCCCTCGCCGCTGCCGCAGACCCCGCTGTTCAACAGCGGGGAGGACTCGCCGGTGTGGAGCTCGATACCCACCGAGCACGAGAACAACCTCCGGAAACGCACCTGGCAGAACCCGATCCGGGTGGTGACCGGCGAGGAGCTGACCCCGTTCGTGCGGGTCGGGGTGGTGGCCGAGGCCACCAGCATGATGACCAACTGGGGCGACAAGGGCATCGGGTTCATCAATACCGATATGACGCTTGGCCTTTCCCGCCAGCCCGAGGGCACCGAGATCGGCGTGCAGGCCGACAGCCATTTCAGCGAGCGCGGCCTGGCGGTCGGCGTCGCGACGCTGTTCGACCGGATCGGCTCCTTCGGCAGCTGCATGGTCACCTCGGTGTCCAATGCCGGTCGCCAGATCAGCAATGCGCAGCTGGACATGGTGATGCGCCGGAGGATGTGAAACAAGACCCTCCGGGCACGGGCCGGTCTCGATGTGGCGTCGAACCGACAAGTCCGGAGTGCGGATCAGAGTGTCCCAGTAGGCTCGGGCGCCTCGAAGACAGTTCTGATCCGTGGGGGTGTTGTGCTGCGTCGCCTGCGAAATATCGCCGGTGCCTTGATGATCGGATGGTGCACGATCGTCGGTTACGGTGCCGCACCGGGATTCGCGCAAACACCCGACACCGGAGCGCCGGAGATCCCACCCGGTCCGCCCGGAATCGCCCTGCCCTCACTGCCCGACATCCAGCACTGGATCGACCAGGTGATCCCCGCGCCGCCCCTGGCACCGGCCCCGGCGGACTCGCCGCTGGTCGACACCGCCCAGCTGCCACCGGATTTGGCGGCGCTGCGGGCCGCGGCCATGCCCGCCGCCATCGGCGACTCCTTCGTCGACGACTGGCCCGACGGCCTCGACGGCGTCGACCCGGGTGGCATCGTCGCGGTCCGCGACGTAACCGCCACGGCCGCACCCACACTGATCGTGCCCGTGCGGCAGGTACTGCAGCTGAAGTACCGCACCAACGACTCTCACGACGAGCCCTCCTACGGCATCGCCAGTCTGGTGCTGCCGGTGGGCGAGTGGACCGGGTCGGGGGAGCGGCCGGTGGTGGTCAACAACCTGCCCATCGACGCGCTGGGCCGCGACTGCAACCCCAGTTACACGCTCGCACACGGCTTCTCCCGGGCCTCCAACTTCACCGGGTACATCCTGCCCACCACCCAGCTGGCGCTGCTGCGCGGCTACGCGGTGCTGATCACCGACCACGAGGGTCCGCGCATGGCCTACGCCGAGCCCATCGTGGCCGGGCACGCCATCCTGGACGCCATTCGCGCGGTCCGCAATCAGCTGCCGGATGAGCTGGGCGACAGCAGGTTCGGCATGATCGGCTACTCCGGCGGGGCCATCGCCACCAATGGCGCGGTGAAGCTCATGTCCGAGTACGCGCCCGAGCTGGCCGACGTGGTGGTCGGCGCGGCCCTGGGCGGGGTGCCCGCGGACTTCAGCCTGCTGGCGCACTCCATGAACGCCAATCTGGCCTCGGGGGTGTTCCTGAGCGCAGTCTTCGGGATCGGCCGCGAGCGGCCCGAAATCCTGGCCCGCATGAACCATCTGGGGCAGTGGGCGGCGGTGTCGGCGCTCAACAGCCAGTGCAGCGAGGTCTTCGCGGTGCCGGGCGTGCTGCAGCTGCCCATCGACGTCGCGGCGAACATCCCGGACCCGCTGGACAGCGATCTGGCGCACGAGATCTACAGCATCACCCGCATGGACGGTAGGAAATCCCCTGTGCCGCTGTTCATCTACAACGGCGAGCAGGAGTTCTGGGTACCCGCCGTGGGCGCGAAGAACCTCTACCAGGAACAGTGCGCACTCGGCGTGCCGGCGGTCTACCGCAGCGTGTTCGGCGAACACTTCATCGCCGCGGCCACCGGCTATCCGGAATCGCTGAGCTGGCTGGACCAGCGCCTGCAGGGTGTGCCCGCGCCCAACGAATGTTGACCGCGGGCAACGGTTCTCAGATCGGGAACAGGTTGTGCTTGCGCGGGTTGTGCTTGCGGACGGCGTCCTTCTCGCGCAGCAGGCGCAGCGCCTTGCGGATCTCGAGGCGGGTGGCCGACGGCTCGATGACCGCGTCGATGTAACCGCGCTCGGCCGCCACCCACGGGTTGTCGATGAGCGCGTTGTAGAAGTCCACCATCTGCTGGCGCACGGTCTCGCGCTGCTCGGGCGGGGTGGCGGCGAGGGTCTTCTTACCGGTGACGGTGACCATGCCGTCCGCGCCGATGACCGCGATGCGGGCGGTCGGCCACGCCAGATTGATGTCGACGCCGAGCTGCTTGCAGCCCATGACCGCGTACCCGCCGCCGTACGCCTTGCGGGTCACGATGGTGACGATCGGAACCGTGGCCTCGATGAGCGCGCGGAACATACGGCCGCCGCGCTTGATGACGCCGTTGCGCTCCTCCTCGAGACCCGGCAGCACGCCGGGGGTATCGACCACGTAGACGAGCGGGATGTTGAAGGCGTCGCACAGCCGGATGAAGTACGCGCCCTTGTCCGAGCATGCCGCGTCCAGCGCACCGCCCAGCACCATCGGCTGATTGGCGATGACACCGACCGGCCGGCCGTCCACGCGGGCGAATCCGGTGATGAGGTTCTGCGCGGCGGCCTCACCGATCTCGAGGAACCCGCCGTCGTCGAAGATGCGCAGCAGCACCTCGTGCATGTCGTAGCCCTGGCGATCGGAATCCGGGATGATCCGGTCCAGTTCGCGGTCGGAGTCGGTGAGCTCGGGCTCCAGGCCGGGGTTGATGATCGGCGGCTGCTCGAGGCAGCTGCTCGGCAGGTAGCTCAGGTATTCGCGCGCCCACTGCAGGGCGTCGGCCTCGGTCCTGGCCACGTGGTGCAGCAGTCCGTTGCGGGCCTGGACGGCCGCGCCGCCCAGCTCCTCGGCGGAGATCTCCTCGCCGGTGATGCCCTTGATGACCTCGGGCCCGGTCACGAACATGTACGAGTCGTCGGTGGCGACCAGCACGTCCATGTTCACCGGCCCGTACACCGAACCGGCCGCGCACTTGCCGAACATGACCGCGACCATCGGCACGTAGCCGGACAGGTCCTCCTGCAGCCGGCACATGGTGGCGTACCAGGCCAGCGCCGTGACGCCCTCCTGGATGCGCGCGCCGCCGGAGTCGTTGATCACGACCACCGGGCAGGCGTTGTTGTACGCGAATTCCATGGCGATCCGGACGCGGCGGCCGAAGGTCTCGCCGACCGAGCCGCCCTGTACTCCGGAGTCGTGGGAGATCACCACGACCGGGCGGCCGTCGACGGTGCCGCGCCCGGTGACCACGCCGTCGCCGTAGAGGGCATTCGGCTGGCCGGGCGAGCGCATGAGCGCGCCCATCTCGACGAAGCTGCCCGGGTCCAGCAGCATCGTGACGCGTTCTCGGGCGCTGGCGACGCCTTTGGCAAGACGCTTCTGGATGCCCTTCTCACCGGTGGGTTCTTCGGCGATCTCCAGGAGCTTGCGCAGTTCTGCCAGCTTTTCCGCTGTACCCGTCATTACCTCTGTCTTGCCTTTCCGCCAACAGTCAGAGTGGGCCCGATCGCGCCCGTGTCGAGCCGGATCGCGACTCGACCGACCACGGTACCGTGCGGTGCGGACCAGAAACTACTGAACGTGTCGGTAACCTGTGCCGCGGTGTTAGCAATGTCAGCGATACACTGCGGCGCGTGAGCTCACCTATGACTGTGCGAGCGGGGACGCCCGAGGTGATCCGGCCCGACCTCGACACCTTCGGGTTCTCGGAATGGCGGCGAACCGCCGTGGTCGGTGTGGTACTGAGCGGCTCGGTCGTGGGCAGCGTGCTGCGTGGCGGCCTGCGTCCCGCCAAGCGCAAGCGTGCCGCGGCCGAGGGCCTGGTGAACGGTTTCGAGACGCTCGGCCCGATGTTCGTGAAGCTGGGCCAGCTCATCGCGTCCTCGCCGGGCGCGTTCCCGCGCGAGCTGGCCGATGCCTGCCTGCGCTGCCTCGACGACGTCCCGCCCTTTCCGGCCGCGGACGCCCGCGCGATCATCGAGGCCGATCTGGGCAAGCCGATCTCGGAGCTGTTCCGCGAGTTCGACGACGAGCCACTGTCGGCGGCCTCCATCGCACAGGTGCACGCGTGCGTGCTGGCCGATGGCCGGCCCGCGGTGGTGAAGGTGCAGCGGCCCGAGATCGCCCGGCGCATGATCGTGGATCTGCGCGCGGCCATGCGGCTGGCCCGCACCCTGGAGAAGCGGTCGGAGAACGCCCGCGTCGCCAATGCCCAGGCGGTGGTGCGGGATCTGTACGAGGCGACCGTCGCCGAGCTGAACTTCCTCATCGAGGCCGACAACCAGACCCGCGCCCGCGACCATCTGACGGCCTTCGGCGACAACACCAATGTGGCCGTGCCCGAGGTGTATTGGGAGTACTGCGCACCCCGGGTGCTGTGCATGGAACGCATGCGCGGCATGCCCCTGGACCGCTTCGACGATATCCGCGCGGCGCACCCCGAGCCGGAGCTGCTGATCCGCCGCCTGGTGAAGGCGTGGATGGAATCGGTCGCGGTGCACGGTCTCTTCCACGGTGACGTGCACGCCGGCAACCTGTGGCTGCTCGACGACGGCCGCGTCGCCATGCTCGATTTCGGCATCGTCGGCCGGATGGAGTCCGAGTGGCGCGAGTTCGTGCGCGCCCTGTTCTACGCCAGCTCCATCGACAACGACTTCCGTCCGGTCGCCCGCGCCCTGCGCGCACTGGATCTGGTTGCCGACGACAGCGGTGACGACGCCACCATCGGCCGCCAGCTCGCCGTGGCCCTGGGCCCGGTGCTCTCGGGCAGCCTCGACAAGCTCGACCTCGGCGTGGTCTCGGCCCGCCTGCTGGAATTCGGCAAGCGCCGCGGCACGTCGGGCCCGCAGCAGCTGGTCATGATGGGCAAGCAGCTCGGCTACTTCGAGCGCTACGCGGTGGCCCTGGCCCCCGGCTGGAAGCTCGGCCGCGACCTGTACCTGTTCCGCAACATCTTCCCCGCGGAGGTGGCCGCCAAGGCCGCCGAGGACGGCGTCACCCTCCCCACCGACTGACAGCGGCCCCCGCGGGCGTGGTCAGCGCGCTGTCGGTGGCTCGTCAGCGGCGGGCGTCATTGTTCTTCTCGTAGCCGGAAACACCAGCTCCGGCACCGGAACAAGGAGAACAACGATGTCGAACAACAACGTCCTCGCCGAGATGATCGCGGGCCGGCTGGACCAGGCCCGGACCCGGGCCGAGCAGAGTGTGCGGGCCGCGTCGGTGGCCCGGGCGCGCGCCGGGCAGCAGCCGTTCCCGCGGCTCAGCAGGGCCGAGGTGAAAGAGGTGCGCGCGGAGGCGCGGGCGCAGGCGAAGCGCATGGTCGCGGAGCTGACCGGAAAGGCGTGACGGCCGGCCGGGACGGCGTACGGCCGCGGTGTGAAAGCCTGAGAGAAGAGCCAGGAAACGCTCAGGCTACGACCAGTATCGCCCGGCACTGTGGATGACGGAAACAGTGTCGGGCGAGCGCGTGAGGTGCGGAATGGTCGAAATCGAGGTCACCGGAACCACTGTGACGGCGCGGGTCACCGGCGCTCACCGGCTGCTCGCGCTGCGTGATCACGTGAGCTTCGACCTGTCGCAGGTCACCGCCCTCGCGCCCGCGCCGGTGGACCTGCGCCCGCCGTGGGTGCGGGCGCCGGGCACGTTCTTCCCGGGCGTGATCGCCGCCGGCATCTTCCGGGGCAAGGGCCGGAAAGAGTTCTGGGATACGCGTTTCGACGGTCAGGGCGTGCTGATCGATCTGGCGGGGTCGGAGATCACCCGCATGGTCGTGGATGTCGCTGATCCGCAGCTCGCATTGCGGCAGCTCTCCTCGGCGATTGCGGCCTGATCGGGTGACTGCGGCCGGATTCGATCTCGGCGGCGGCATTCCCCAGGGCCGAAGCCGCTCGTGCCGGAAGCCTTTCTCGCGTGGGCTACGGCACGAGGCGAGCGGGAGTGGACGGGTGGACGGACGCGGGAATGTGTCAGGCAGTCGGGCAGAGGAATCCACCGGCGGGTGGCGGGACCGGAACGATCCTTTCCGGCGCCGGTGCCGCCGGGACATTGCCGGCGGGAACTGAGGAGTGGGGAGCCCCGGCTCCGGGATCGGGTGTCCCGATGTCACCCGAACCCCACGCCGCGGAGGGGTTCATGGTGAACACGGCTGCACAAACGAATGCACTCACGAGCAGGCCGATGGCTTTCTTTCGTGTCATGGAATGCGACGGTACAACCAGCTCAATGCAATTCGTGGGAGGCTACGTCGCCTCGGAATGTCGCCGACCTGCTGATCATGTGTTCAGGGTTGTGAATTCGGCTGCGGCGCAAAAAGACTGATCGGTCGGAATAGATCGTTTTCGGACCATTGGTTTATGGGCTGTACCAGCGCACGTTTCGATGACGAACTGGCGTGTCTGCGGGAGATTTGCCCGATTATATTGTTCACTACCCGGGTTGTCCGACCAGGAGGAAGCCGAATGACCGCTGGGCCGGGTTCGAGGATTGCCATCGCGGGGGCGCTCACGCTGGCCCTTTCCGCCGCACTGACCGCCACCGCGCCCTCCGGTGTCGCCGCGGGATCGTGCGGGGCGAGCCTCGGGGACTATTCCGGTCAATTCACCGCGGCGGAGGACTCGACGAATGTGCTGAGTTTCGACGGCACGGGCGGCATCGCTTTCCGCAGTGCCAGGCTCGGGAACGGTGAGGGCATCTACACGGTCATTCCGTCCGGTGGATTCTCGGCCACTCTGCGTCTGACCGACAGTGGCGAGAATGTCGCGCGGCCGGGCAATCAGACGGCGATGGTGAAGAGTACGGCCTTCATCTGCCCGGGGCCCGGGACTGTGGTCGGGAATTTCAGTTCGCTCGATCAGAGTGGTCGGCGATTCAACTATGTGCGGTCGACCTGAAATAAGTCATGTCCACTGTGGGACATGGGTTTTCGGAGTTCAGAACGAAATAGGGTCACCGACGGCCGAAGCGGAGAGTCACCAGCTGAAAAGGCCGCAGTCGCAATCGAATTCCCCGGCCCTCCGGCGTCGCGGTCGTCTCGCCGGGCAGTGGTCGCTCCAGCAGGTCGCAGCAGTGGTATCCGGTGGTCGCGAACTCGGGGGTCAGCAGCGCCGAGGCGCGGCCGCCGCCGGCCTCGTAGACGCGCACGATCACATCGCCGGATCCGTCGTCGGCGAGTTTGACAGCGCTGGTCACCACATCGTCGTTGTCGACGGTGACCAGCGGGGCGACCGGCTCGGCGACGCCGGGTGTGAAGGGCGGCAGGTTGATTCGGTATCCCGCCCGGACCGCGTCGGTGATCGAGGCGGCCGGGACCAGGGCGTGCCGGAAATGATGGGTGCCCTGGTCGGTCTGG
Source organism: Nocardia sp. NPDC059154 (assembly GCF_042755705.1). NCBI lineage: Bacteria > Bacillati > Actinomycetota > Actinomycetes > Mycobacteriales > Nocardiaceae > Nocardia > Nocardia sp. NPDC059154. The sequence continues at coordinate 40,909 of NZ_JBHZCS010000057.1, read as the reverse complement.
GGGTCGGGGAATCGCGGCGCACGCAGCAGGGAGGCGCGCACGGTCACGGTGGCGCCCCCGTCCGGCCGGATCGTGCGGGTGAGGTCGTGGCCGTAGGTGGAGTCGTTGACCAGGGCCACGCCCCAGCCGGGTTCCGCCAGGTGGATGAAGCGGTGATTGCACGCCTCGAACTTGGCGTACTCCCAGCTGGTATTGGTGTGGGTGGGTCGGAAGAGGTGGCCGAACTGGGTTTCGGACGCGTAGCGGTCGGCGTGAATGTCCAGGGGGAAGGCGAGTTTGAGGAATTTCTCCGTCTCGTGCCAGTCGACGGAGGTGGCGATCTCCAGGGCCGGGTCGTTCGATCGCAGGGTGAGGGTCTGCTCGACGGTCGAGGACCCGAAGGACCGCCCGAGGCGAATCACGACCGCTGCCGGTGAATCCGTCTCCGCCGCAAGGAAGTCGATGCCGGCCAGGTCGGTGACGCTGTTGCGGTAGAAGCGATCGACATCCCAGGCATCCCACGAGTTGGGGTAATCCTGGTGCAGCTGCAGCAGATTCGCCGCCGCACCGGGCGGCAGGGTCTCGCGGTCGTGCTCGATGTCATACAGCGACACCAGCAGTCCGCGCCCGTCCACCTCGGCCCGCACCAGGCGGTTCGCCAGCACGAACCCGCCGCCGGTCCGCTCGGCCACGGTGCAGTCCCGGCCCGGCTCCTCGGCCGCCGCGCCACCGGCGGGAATTCCGCGCCAGGCGTGCGGCGCCGGATTGAAGACGTTCGGCCCCGACCGTTCACCGCCCAGGGCCCACTGTGCGCGTTCGATGATCGCCGACAGCTCGGCGGCGACCTCGGTGTAGGTGCGCTCGGCCTCCCGATGCACCCACGCGATCGAGGAGCCCGGCAGAATGTCGTGGAACTGGTGCAACAGTACAGTTTTCCAGAGCCGGTCCAGCTCGGCGGCGGGGTACTCGAACCCGGTCCGCACGGCCGCGGTGGCGGCCCACAGTTCGGCCTCGCGCAGCAGATGCTCACTGCGCCGATTGCCCTGCTTGGTCCTGGCCTGGCTGGTCAGGGTCGCGCGATGCAGCTCCAGGTACAGCTCGCCCACCCACACCGCCGGATTCGGGTATTCGGCCTCGGCCGCGGCGAAGAAATCGGCGGGCCGGTCCCACCGGACCGTCGGCGCGCCCTCGAGATCGCGCATGCGGGCGGCCTTGGCGACCATCTCGCGGGTGGTTCCGCCGCCGCCGTCACCCCACCCGGTCGGTGCGAGCGACCGGGTCGCCCGCCCCTTCTCCTTGAAATTCCGTGCCGCATGAGCGATTTCGCGGCCCTGCATCGAGCAGTTGTAGGTGTCGACGGGTGGGAAGTGGGTGAAGATGCGGGTCCCGTCGATGCCCTCCCACAGGAAGGTGTGGTGCGGGAACTGGTTGGTCTGGCTCCACGAGATCTTCTGTGTCAGCAGCCATCTGGAGCCCGCCGCCTTGATGATCTGCGGCAGCCCGGCCGCGAAGCCGAAGGTGTCGGGCAGCCAGGCCTCCTCGTTCTCGATGCCGAACTCCGCGAGGAAGAACCGTTTGCCGTGCACGAACTGCCGCGCCATGGCCTCGGAGCCCGGCATGTTGGTATCCGACTCCACCCACATGCCGCCGGCCGGCACGAACCGCCCCTCGGCCACCGCCGCCTTGACCCGCGCGTAGATCTCGGGCCGGTGCTGTTTGAGGAAGTCGTATTGCGCCGCTTGCGACATGGTGAAGATGAAGTCGGGGTCGTCGTCGAGCAGGGCGGTCATGGAGGCGGCGGTCCGCGCGACCTTGCGCACCGTCTCGCGCAACGGCCACAGCCAGGCCGTGTCGATGTGCGCGTGCCCGACCGCGGAGATGCGGTGTGCCGAGGGGATGGCGGGCCGGGCCAGCGCCTCGGCCAGGCAGGCGCGGGCGGCGCTCGCGCCCGCGTTCACGTGCTGGAGGTCGATGGCGTCGAGTGCGCGCTCGATGGCCCGCACGATGTCGTAGCGCCGCGCGGGATCCTCCGGCATCTCGTGCATGAGTTCCCCGAGCACCTCGAGGTCCTGCACCAGCTGCCAGACCTCCTCGTCGAACACCGCGAGATCCATGCGGCCCAAACGGTATTGGGGCTCGGTCCCGGCGGTTTCC
>NZ_JBHZCS010000057.1:0-38766 GCF_042755705.1 Nocardia sp. NPDC059154 | reverse complement strand
GCGGTCGGCCCGAAGAACGGAATGACCGGATTGGACGCCGCCTCCACATGCAGCAGCACCTGCTCGCCCCCGGCCGCGGGCGCCGCCACGCGGACCCACCGATTCCGCGGATGCAGCCCCTTCACCGGCGTCCCGTCGGCGCGATACACCAGGCCCTCGCATTGAAATCCGGTCATGCCCTGGTCGAACCCGAGATCGATGATCGCCTCGACCGTCCGGCCCGCCCAGCTCGGCGGCACCGTCCCCTCGACGGTGAGCCAGCTGGTGCCCCACGACGCACCCCAGCGGGCGCCCGGCCCGGTCGGAATCCGGGGCGCGGCCAGCCCCTCGGCGACCGGCACCGGTTCGCCCGGCGCCGCCCAGATCGAGGCCCGCAGCGGCACCGACTCCGGATAGACGGCGGGGACGATGCGGTCGAGCACTCGCCCGAGCCTGTCTTCGATCAACCGGCGGTCATCGTGCATGACGGTGGCTCCCTCGGGCGTGGGTCGGGACCGGCAAACCGTGCCGAGCCCGACTCTAGCGGCCCGGGGTCCGCGGGCCGGGAAGATCGCACCGTTGGCGTGGGCCGATTCTCAACGGGCGCTGTCCTGTTCGGACCACTTGGCCATCCAGGCGGTGTTCTCGGTGGCGATGACGGATTCGCAGGCGGCGACGAAGGCGGGCCAGTCGGTGATCACGCTTGTGGCGCGGTCGTCGGCGAGGCTCTGGAGGTGATGGGCGGCGGCCAGGAAGGTCATGGCCAGGTAGTCGTAGCGCTGGGCGGTCAGGTAGGCGGCGATATTGGCGGTGGCCGTGGTGAGGACCGCGACCCAGGGCGCCAGGGCGGTGGGTCCGGTGCCCGGGGTGATGGCGGCGGCGGCCGCGATCAGCGCGGTCGCCATGCCCAGGGCTATCGCGAACCGGCGCCAGCGCGCCGTGCGCTGCGTATACCGGCGGGCCATCGGCCGGTAGTAGTCGTCGATTTGACCCCGAATCCGTTGCTGAACATATGTTTCCGGTGTCATGGCGGCCGGCGGCGGGGTCCCCGGCATCGCATCGGAGTCGACGTAGGGCAGCAGATCCGTCGCGGCGGTGACGATTTCGGCGGCCTTGTGACGCAGGGCGTCGATGCCGATCACGGCGCCGGCGCGGAATTCGTAGATCAGCCGCTTGATGCCCTCCGAGGTCGCGCGCGCCCGCGTCCACGCCCGGACGGTATCGGGGGTGAGGAACTGGATGCCGACGAAGGCGGCGAGGGCCAGGCACACCGCGCCGAGGGCCGCGGCGCAGGTTCGTGCCGGGCCGCCGGAATGCAGCACGGTCGCGGTGGTGGTCGTGCACAACGCTCCGAGGGTGCCGGCCGCGAACGCGGTGATCCGCGCCCGATCGAGGCGGTGTTTCAGCCGCCCGGCGGTCTGTGACCAGCGCAGTCGTTCGGCCCAGAGTTCGGCGACGACCTCGTCGTCGTTCGTGCTCATGTGCCCGCGTCCGGTGCGACCGGCAGGTTCTGGCAGGCCTTGCGGTAGGGGATGCTCGGTGACACCCATTCGTTCCACTCCCTGTGGCTCATATTCGCGCTGAGCTTGTCGCACAACCGGTCCGGCCAGACGGCGGGACCGGGCCAGAGACGGATGGGTGCGCGCCGACCGTCTCCGAAGAATGATCCGATGGTCGCGATCTGGTGGTCGTCGGGGCTGACGGCCAACGCTTGGATGTCATCAGCGGGGCCGACCATCGGTTTGCCGACGGGGAGGCCCGATGCCGTATCCCAGATCCGAACGGTCTTACCGGCCCCCGCGATCAGGTATCGGCCATCAGCACTGAACGAGATGGCGTGGATGCCATGCATGGGATCTCGCATCGAATCACTGATCAGCTTCCGGGAGTCGACATCGAACATCCGGATGGAGTCGGCACTCGCCGAGGCGAATTGGCGGCCATTGGGGCTGAACGCGAGGAAGGTCGAGGTTTCGGTGTCGGAGAGCGGCTCACCGACCTGACGATGGGAGTCCGCATCCCAGACCTCGACTTTGGCGAAGCCACCGTTGGTGACAATGCGTCGGCCGTCCGGGCTGAAGGCTACCGCGCTGACGACCGAGTGTTCGTCGATCGGAGCGCCGATACTGTGTCCGGTGCTCGGATCCCACAGGATCACGCTGTAGTCGATTCCGAGCGTGGGCGACGCCGGGTCGTAGACCCGGAAACCTTCGGTCAGAAAGTTCTTCGGTGTCACTCCGCCGACCGTGGCCAGGCTCGTTCCATCCGGGCTCAGCACCGTGGAGCCCACCGCCTGTTGTGCCTCGATATCCCAGGCGGCCGCGGGTGCACCGGTTTTCGTGTCGAAAGTCGCGACCCGGTAAGAGATGGTCAAATCGTCAATAGATGTGGCGGTCCGCCACTGGCGAAGCTGTTGTCCGGCAACGACATCCCATATCTGGATCGTGCCCGGGAACATGCTTGCGGCAATTCGTCGCCCATCCGCGCTGAACGCCACCGACAGGACGGCCCCGTGTCCGGTGTTGAAGGGGCCCGCGACATGCGCACCGTTCTGCGCATCCCACACCTGTACTGTTCCATCATTGTCCGCAGAGGCGAGCCGGGTGCCGTCCGAGCTGTATGCGAGACGATTCACGGCACTCTTGTCGTGGGCGGTGATCGGTGCCCCCGTGGCCTGCCCGCTGACGCCGTCTCGCAGCTGGATGGTTCCCGCGCTCGCAGCCGCCGCATGGCGTCCGTCGGGGCTGACGGCGAAGGCCGTGATGTCATCCTGTGCTGGCGTATCGAATATCTTCACCTCGTCGGGTGTGACCGACAGCGCGTCGAGGACCGCGCCGTCGTCGGGCTGCGAGCCGATCTGGCGTGCCGCGAGGATCTCCTCGATGGCTCGTGTGTCGCCGCCGGGCCGAGCCCCGGCGAGCATGGCCTGCCCCTCGGAGACCAGGCGCAGTGCGGTCGCTTCGTGGAGCCGCTGATCGGCCTCGTTCTGCGCCAATGTGGCTCGGACGGCGAAGAATCCGGCGACCAGGGCCGCGATGACGGTGAGCGCCAGCACCGCCCGCAGGATGTGTGACCGGCGGCGTAGTCCGGCGGCGTAGGCGCGCGCGTCGTTCAGTTCCTTTTCGTGGCGGCGCTGTTCGGCTGCGGTCTCGGCGTCCTGCCGCTGCCGGGAGGCGGTGAGGAACTCGCGCGCGCAGGCTAGTCGATCGGCGAAATTCGGTGTCGCGGCGACTTTTTCGGCCTCGTGGAGCCGGGCGCCCGCCATCAGCCAGGCGTCGTCGCGTCCGCGGTTCTTCCATTCGGCGGCGGCGCGGTCGAGGCCGTCGGCGGTGCGCAGATCGGTGGCCTCCTCGCGCAGCCATTGGGCGAGCGCGGGCCATTCGCTGAGCAGGCTTTCCAGCGCCACTTCGACGGTGGTCTCGCCGCCGCGTTCGTCCTGGACCACGAGCCGATGGTCGACGAACGCGGCGATGAGCGGGCGGCTGGTGGCGGGCAGGTCGCTCAGGCGCGCGATGCGGCGCAGCGGCTGGTCGTGGTCCGGGGCGATGGTGGCCAGCCAGGGCACGAAGGCGGCGCGCAACTCGGCCAGTTGCCGCGGCCGCACCGAGTCGTCCTGGGCGAGAATCGAATCGATCTCCGACTCGACAACGTGCGCCATCCCGCCCATCGTCCGGTAGTCGGCGACGGTCAGTTCTCCGGCGGCGGCGTAGTCGAGGTACAGCCGCCACAGTGTCAGGGACAGCAGCGGCAGGGGATTCGCGCTGCCCGCGCAGTCGGCGAGCAGCCGTTCCACGAGGTCCTCGCGCACCACGAGCGGATTGCCGGCCGCGGTCGCGCGCTCCGCCGGGCCCTGCACGACCTCGGCGAACCGGGCGGGCTGCAGGGGACGCAATTCGTCGAACACCACGCTCTTCACGGCCGCCAGCGCGGGCGAGGTCTGCAGCGGCTCGTAGTGGTCGGCCCGAATGGTCAGTGCGGCAATGAGATCCAGGCCGTCGGCGACGAGCCGGGCGAGAATCGACTGGAACAACCCGGCCTCGGGTCCGGCCTCACCGCCGAACAGTTCCTCGGCCTGATCCACCGGGAGCACGAGGGTCGGCGGCGCGGTGTCGCTCGAATCGGGCGAGCCGTCCGTAGCGGCCGCCTGTACCTCTCGCAGCCAGATGGTGACCTGCCTCGGATCGGACGCGCATGCCGCCTTGATCGCACCGAGGGTGGGTCGGGTGAGGCCCAGCCGTTGCCGCACCTCGAACAGTGCTGCGGCCAGGCCGATCGGACCCGTCACCGCGGCGCGTTCGGGCCGGACGATGTCGAGCACCAGGAAATGCCGGTCGTCGCGGCGCAACCGGGGGAGTAGTCCGCCCGCAGGAACGACGACTTGCCGGCGCCCGACGGGCCGAGGATGACGAACAGGTTCTCGACGCGGGCGGCCCGCATGCCGCGCAGCATGTCCAGGCCGCGCACGATCTGGGCGTCCCGGCCGAAGTACACGGCCGCGTCGATCGCTTCGAACGGCTCCCATCCGCGATAGGGCGCGCGCCCGGGATCATTCGGCGGCGGCCACTCGAAGTATTCGGCCCCGATACCTGCTTCGCGCAATCCGCGCCGCAGCCGCCGCAGGCCCTCGCTCGCGAATTCGACGGGCGGACCCCCGGGCACCGGGATGGCTGTCATGGGGCCGGGGCCGAACAGATCGCTCTGCTGCCACTCCCGGGTGGATTCGCGGCTCACGAACGGTTCCAGACGCACGGCGAAAATTCGTTTGTTGAGGTTCTCCGCCGTCCGGACCTCGGTGCGGCATTCCGCCGACGAATCCCATGTCTCCGAGATCAGGCAGATCACGGCCTCGCACCGGGAAGTGGCCCGGACCAGGGCATCCTTCCAGCGGACCCCGGGCGCGATACCCGTGTCGGGATCCAGGTCGAGGAAGATCTCGTCGACCAGAGCCGGGTCCGGCTCGACGAGCCAGGCCTTCAGCGCGATAGCCTGCCGGTTGTCCCGGCTGGAATGGCTGAGGAAAATGCGCGCCATTGCCCGAGTGTTGCCAACTCCGGCGGCCGCGTCCTGAGTACCGCATTACTCGAATTGCTCAGGGAATGGGAGCAACCTCCCGGAAATCGCGGTCCCGGGAGGATCAGACCGACGGCGCGGACCGGTAGGGGGCGGCGGCGACCTGGCGAACGACGCGCACCACGGGGACGGTGAGGATGCCGGCCAGCCGGGTGTAGGGCCAGACCGCGATGATCAGCACCACGATGAGTCCGCGCGCCTGGTACAGGATCGGGGCGTGGTCCATGACCGCCGGATCCGGATGCAGGGCGATCAGCGAGCGCGCCCAGGTGAAAAGCGTTTCGGCGGTGCGGTATCGGCCGTCGGTGGACCCGCCGTCGAAGGTCACCAGCACGGCCGACATGAGTGCCGCCGCCAGCAGCGGCAGCGTGATTCGGTCCACCGGGGTCACCCGCTGCCGGATATCGGCGTCGATCAGCGGCGGTATCAGGATGAGCGCCACCCCCGCGATGGTCACCGGGATGGCCACGATCTGAATGGCCGCCAGCACCAGCTGGATACCGTGGCCGGGTCGCGAATGCGGCCCGGACGCAAGCATTTCCACGACCCGCACCACGAACACGGTCGGGAAGCCGGCGCGCACCGCCGTGATCCCGGCCCGCTGTGCGCGATCGATGTGCGGCCCATACAGATACCCGCGGAACCCGTCGCGCCGATACCGCCAGACATGCCCGACCGCGCACGACAGGATGCCGGCGTAAGGCAGCGCCACCCACAACGCGATCATCATGCCCTCACCTCACGAAGTCGGTATCCGCACTACTCGCCGAGCAACTTTCGCACGCCCGACGCCTGCAGAGAAGTGTCGAATCGTGCCAACCCGGCGGACCCGCTCGGGCTCAACTACTGCCAGAGATGAGACATCATGTGTGGGTACCGAACCGGTCGATAATCGGTGAAGGTGAGATCCCGAACGTGGCTGAAATCCGACCACAGCAGTCGGCCACCTTTGAGGCGCACGGGAATTCGCACCCGATTCCGTACCTGCCGCAGTTCCTCGTCGGTGGCGAGGCGCTTCGCGCCTACCGTGCCGTAGAGACGGACCCCGGGCGGGGCGGGGAAGCGCGCCGTCAGCAGGGACCGGAACCAGAACAGCGGACTGCTGTCCACGGCCAGCACGCACACCCGGGAATCGGCGTCCAGGTTGCGGGCCAGCGCCTCGGTGTACTGATCGAAATAGAACCCGGTCGCGGTGTCGCCCAGGAAGACCGTGCCGATCGGCGTGACAGTCGGCGAACCGTCTGCATTCACCGAGGCGATCGCGCAGTGTCCGGCGCGGGATACGGTGTCGCGGATGCGATCCCAGTTCTGGTCGAGTGTCACGCGTGGTCCTGACCGGTTCGGACGGATGGGGCGATTCGAGGGTAACCGGATTCCGGCGAGACAAGTGAGGGCGGTGTGCCGCATTTGCCGGGACAGCGGCGGGGGTGTGGCGCATGATGGCGGCATGGCTTCAGACGCGGCGCGGCGTGCCGTACTCGGAATGGTGTGTGACAGCTTCGCGCCGGGGGACGGGGGTGATCTGCCGGCGGCCTCCGAGCTGGGGGTGGTCGACACCGTCACCGAACTACTCGGGCGCAATCCGCGGGACGCGGAGCGGCGGCAGTTCGAACTGCTGATGCGCGTATGGGATTCACGGCTGTTCGGGTTGCTCAACGGCGCGGGCTGGCGGAAGTTCTCGCGGCTGAGCGCCGAGGACCGGGAGCAGTGGCTGCTGGAGATGGCCAATTCGCGGCTCGAACAGAAGCGGGCGCTGTTCCAGGCATTGAAGGGGGCGGCGGTCACCTCCTATTACTTGACGCCCGGGCCCACCGGGATCAATCCGGTGTGGGATCGGATCGGTATTCCGCCCGCCTTCGGACCGGTCGAGGGCGCGCAGCGCGGGCTCAGCCCGCAGCGTCCGGATGCCGATACCACCGTCGTGTGCGATGTGGTCGTCATCGGGTCGGGCGCGGGCGGCGGCCCGGCCGCGGCGGTGCTGGCCCGGGCCGGGCTCGACGTGGTGGTGCTGGAACGCGGTGAGTACTACGACGATCCGGATTTCGGCATCGGGGAGAAGGAAGGCTTCCTGAAGCTGTACGCCCCCGGCCCGGCCGCCACCGCCGAAGGCCAGCTCGGGCTGGTCGCGGGGACGGCGCTGGGCGGCGGCACGGTGGTCAACTGGACCACCTCCTTCCGCACCCCGGACGATGTCCGCGCGGAATGGGCCCGGCTGGGCGCACGGCAGTTCGCCGAGCAGGAGTACACCGACGCCCTCGAGGCCGTGGTGTCGCGTCTCGGGGTGAACCTCGACCACTCACCCGCCTCGCACCGCGACGAGATTCTCGAGCGCGGCCTGCGTAAGCTGGACTGGCACGTCGAGCCGCTGCCCCGCAATGTCACCCACTGCGATGCCGGAATCGAATGTGGGCGTTGCGGTTTCGGCTGCCGGATCGGCGCGAAGCAGTCGGTGGTCAAGACCTGGCTGGCGGATGCGGCCGAGGCGGGCGCGCGCCTGTTCGTGGGCACCGATGTGCGGCGCATCGTGGTCGCCAATGGCAGCGCCACCGGCGTGGAAGCCGTAACGGCCGAAGGTCGTTCGGTCTGGGTGCGGGCCCGCGCGGTGGTGGTCGCCGCCGGGGCCATCCAGACCCCCGCGCTGTTGCGCCGTTCCGGCCTGGGTAACCGCAATATCGGCGACTTCCTCCGATTGCACCCGGCCACAGCGGTTTTCGGGGTCTTCGACGAGGACATCCGGCCCTGGGAGGGCGGGATGCAGACCCGGTATTCCAAGCAGGACCGTGACCTCGACGGGAACGGTTACGGCGTGATCTACGAGACCGGCCCCATGACACCGGGGATGTCGGTCGGCTTCCAGGCCTGGACCGGCGCGGCCATCCATCGCGACCGCATGCTGAAGCTCGCCAATACCGTTGCCGTCGGTGTGATCACCCGCGACCGCGACCACGGCTCGGTCGAGACCGACCGCCGGGGTGAGGCGGTGGTGCGCTACCGGATCTCCGCCCGCGACGCCGCCCACATGCACACCGGAATCGTCAATGCCGCACGCATTCTGGAGGCGGCCGGGGCGGAGCGGATCTTCTCCGGCCATCAGGCCGGCGTCGGCTACGAGCCCGGCGCGAGCGGTTCGCACGAGGAGTTCGCCGCGCAGGCCGCCGCGGCCGGGTACGCGCCGGGCCGGTGCTCGATGGGCGCGCTGCACATCATGGGCTCGGCCCGCATGGGCGGCTCACCCGCGGATTCGGCCACCAATCCCGACGGTGTCACCTGGGACGTCCCGAATATCGTGGTGGCCGACGGCTCCTGCTTCCCGACCGCCTCCGGCGTGAACCCGATGGTCAGCATCGAGGCCATCGCCCATATGAACGCCACCAGGCTCGCCGCGCGCCTGACCTGACTTCTTCCCGACGTGGCGAGATAGCCCGATCCGCCTGCGCGGCAGCCTATTCCAGCGCCGCGCCGAAGGCGCCGACGATCACCCGATGGATCTGGCCGACGGCCCGGTCGATCGGACCCGTCGGCTGGAACAGATGGCTCAGGGCGAGCCGGACCAGCACCTCGGTCATCGAGGTGAGTTCGGCGTCGTCCATCCCGGCGAGCCCGTACTGGGCCCGGATGGCCGCCGACACCGCGGTGATCGCGCGGCCCAGCACGGGTTCGGTCTCGGTCATCAGGACCGGCAGCAGGGCGGTATCGGTCGCCGATCGCCCGGCCAGCACCGCCTTGAGCAAAGTGTTGTCGGCGCCCGTCCGCAGCGTGAAATCGACCGCCTGGGTCATGCCGGCCGCTACGTCCGCGGGATGCGCGGCCAGGCTCTCGGCGATGCCGACCAGGAACTCGTCGACTTCCTGCTGGACCACCACTTCGGCGAGCTCGTGCTTGTTGGCGAATTCCTTGTAGAGCACCGGCCGGCTCACGCCAACCTCCTTGGCCAGCCGTGACATGTTCACCGCGCCCCAGCCCTCGGTGATCACGATGCGCCGCCCGGCCTCGACGATCCGCTCGCGCAGCAACTGCCGCATCTCTGTCTGGAAGTTCGGCGCTTCAACCACGTCCTGATGGTACATGAGCTCAACCTTCGTCCCGTCGTTGACAGACTGGATCACAGTGTATCTAATGAATACAGTTCTTTGGAAAGTGTAAATGCAAGGAGTACGGCAATGACGACGTCTCGTTCTCGAGTTGGACGCAGCCGGGAGCCGGAGGCTTCGGCCCGCCCCCAGTGGCGTGACCGCAAGCGGTATCTGTGGTTGTTCGGTCTCGTACCCCCGACCGCCCTGTTCGTGGCGATGGTGCTGGTGTGGGCGTTCAACGAACTCGGCTGGTCGGTCGTCGCCCCGGTCTGGTGGTGGATCGGCCCGCTGCTGGTGTACGGGCTGCTGCCGGTGCTGGACCGCTTCTTCGGCCCGGACGGCCAGAACCCGCCCGACGAGGTGATGGAGTACCTGGAGAACGACAAGTACTACCGGTACTGCGTCTACACCTACATTCCCTTCCAGCTGCTGAGCCTGACCGTCGCCTGCTACCTGTGGACCGCGAGCGACCTGTCCTGGCTGGGCATCGACGGCGGCCTCGGCGTGGTCTCCAAGATCGGCCTGGCGCTGAGCATGGGTGTCATGGGCGGCGTCGGCATCAACACCGCGCACGAGCTCGGCCACAAGAAGGACGAATTGGAGCGCTGGCTGTCGAAGATCACGCTCGCCCAAACCTTCTACGGCCACTTCTACATCGAGCACAACCGCGGCCATCACGTGCGGGTGGCCACGCCCGAGGATCCGGCCAGCGCCCGCTTCGCCGAGACGTTCTGGTCCTTCCTGCCGCGCAGCGTGTGGGGCAGCCTGCGCTCGTCGTGGGAGCTGGAGGCCAAGCGACTGGAGCGACTGGGCAAGCGCCCGTGGACGATTCGAAACGACGTGCTCAACGCCTGGCTGATGTCGGTGGTGCTGTGGGGCGTGCTGGCCGCGGTCTTCGGCCCGGCGGTGCTGCCCTGGCTGGTGATCCAGGCGATCTATGGTTTCACCCTGCTCGAGACCGTCAACTACCTCGAGCACTACGGCCTCATGCGTCAGAAGACCGCCAGCGGCCGCTACGAGCGGTGCACCCCGGAGCACAGCTGGAACTCCGATCACATCGTCACGAATATCTTCCTGTACCACCTGCAGCGGCACAGCGACCATCACGCGAACCCCACCCGCCGCTATCAGACGCTGCGCAGTATGGACGGCGCGCCGAATCTGCCCAGCGGCTACGCCAGCATGATCTCGCTGGCTTACTTCCCGCCACTGTGGCGGCGGGTGATGGATCACCGGGTGCTCGAGCACTATTCGGGCGACATCACCAAGGTGAACATCCAGCCCCGCAAGCGTGCGCGCGTGCTGGCGAAGTACGGGGTGGCGTGATGTCGTCCTACCGTTGCCCGGTCTGCGATTACGTCTACGACGAGGCGAAAGGCGCGCCGCGGGAAGGCTTCCCGGCCGGCACCCCCTGGTCCGCCGTCCCCGACGACTGGTGCTGCCCCGACTGCGGGGTGCGCGAAAAGGTCGATTTCGAACCCACTTCCACCTCGACAGGACACCACTCATGAGCGACTACAAACTCTTCCGCTGCCTGCAGTGCGGCTTCGAATACGACGAGGCCCTGGGCTGGCCCGAGGACGGCATCGCCGCCGGCACCCGCTGGGACGACATCCCCGACGACTGGTCCTGCCCGGATTGCGGCGCCGCCAAGAGCGATTTCGAGATGGTCGAGGTCAGCCGCGCGTGAGCGGCCGCATCGTCATCGTGGGCGCGGGCGTCGCAGGTGCCACCGCCGCCCGCACCCTGCGCACCGAGGGCTACACCGGCGAGATCGTGCTGCTCGGCGCGGAACCCGGCCACCCGTACCGCCGCCCCATGGTGTCGAAGGAACTCCTTGCCGGAACCGTCGAGGACCGCCGGACCCTGTTGCAGCCCATGGACTTCTGGCACACCCACCGGATCGACCTGCGCCCCGGCACCACGGTCGAATCCATCGACCCGGGCCCGGCGCTGGTGTGGCTGGCCGACGGCACGGCGATCGGCTACGACACCCTGCTACTGGCCACCGGAGCCCGGCCGCGCGCATTGTCGATGGCTGCCACGCCGGTCCGCCCCGATCTCGACCGCAGGGGTGTCGAGATCGGGGGACGGCGTCCCGACACGGGCGAGCGGATCCACACGCTGCGCGGCCGGGCGGATGCGGAGGTCCTGCGAGAGGCGATCGCACAGGGTGGATCGCTGCTGATCGTCGGGGCCGGGCTGATCGGCTGCGAAGTCGCGGCAACCGCACGCGGGCTGGGTGCGGAGGTCACGGTGCTGGACGCGGCGGCCGTGCCGCTGGAGCGCGTCGCGCCACGGGCGATCGGCAATTATCTCCGGAAGTTGCACGCGGACAACGGGGTCGCGATCCATACCGACGTCCGGCTGACGCATCTCGCCCAGGACGGTGCGGAGGTGGTCGCCGTGGCCGCCGATGACAGCACCTGGACGGCGGCTGCGATGCTGGTCGCGATCGGATCTGTCCCGGACACTGGGCTCGCCGAGGCCGCCGGGCTCGCAGTGGGTGACGGGATTCGGGTGGACGAGCACTATCGGACATCCGCGCCCGGGGTCTATGCGGCCGGTGACGCGGTGGCCCGATTCGATCCCGTGTCGGGCGGGTATCGGCGCGAGGAGCATTGGAACAGCGCCCAGTCCCAGGGTGCGGCGGCGGCCCGATCGATGCTGGGATTGCCCGCCGCGGATGCTGAGGTCCCCTGGGGCTGGTCGATGCAGTATGGCCGGAACGTGCAGTTCGCGGGCGTAATACACGCCGGTGACGAGCTGGTGGTGCGGGGCCGGGTCGAGGCCGGGGACGCGACGGTGCTCGCGCTGCGCGAGGGCCGCGCGACCGGTGCGGTGGCCATTGCCCGGCCGGCGGAGTTCCGGGCGGCAAGGGACCTGATCGGGCGGGGCGCGGTGCTGGATCCCGGTGCTTGCGTGGACGAATCCCGGCCGCTGGCCGAGGCGGTCGCACTGTCCGGACAGTTGTGAGGGCATGCGCCCGCAGTTGAGCTAACCGCCCGCAAAATCCGAAATGCCGCTGGACCAGTCGAATGGTTCAGCGGCATTTCGCATTTGCCGACTCATTGCTGAAACCTGCTGGTAGGACATGCTATTCGCGCGGCGCGCGTATCTTTCCCCGGCCGGTGGCCCCCTGTCAACCCCGCGAGTATTTCCGTGAAGACTGACACGTCAGTCCGAAATCTGTATTACTGTCTCGGTCAGTTCGAACCGGTCAGCAGAGGGGCCGGTCGGCATCGACCAACAGTGGGGCTGTGGGGTGGTGAACATTGGTCGACAAGGCTGTTCGGGGGCCGGAACCGTTGGTACGGCAGGCAATCGAATTCGTTCTCTCGGGGCTGCGGACATTCGGACGCACCATTCAGCAGGCGATCGCGGCATTCCGGTTCCTGGTCGTCGACATCGTCACACTGCGCCATCCGTGGCGTGACACGCTACAGCAGGGCTGGTTCATCGTCAGCGTGACGGCGATTCCCGCTGTGCTGGTGTCGGTTCCGTTCGGCGTCATCGTGGCGGTGCAGGTGGGGAGCCTGACCCAGCAGGTGGGCGCAAGTTCGGTGTCCGGCGCGGCCGGCGGCCTGGGCGTGATCCGGCAGGGCGCGCCCATGGTGACCGCGCTGCTGCTGGGCGGCGCGGCCGGGTCGGCCATCGCCTCGGATCTGGGTGCGCGCACCATTCGCGACGAAGTGGATGCCTTGCGCGTCATGGGAATCGACCCGGTGCGCCGGCTGGTCGCGCCGCGGCTGGCGGCCATGATCGCGCTCACGCCGCTGCTGTGCATGCTGATCATCTTCATGGGCGTGTTCACCGGCTATGTGATCGCCGTCGGTTTCCAGGGCGTGACGCCCGGCTCCTACCTGTCCGCGTTCGCGGCCTTCGCCAAGCTGACCGACCTGTGGGTGGCCATCGCGAAGTCGATCGTCTTCGGGGTGATCGTGCTGGTGGTGTCCTGTCAGCGCGGACTCGAGGCCACGGCCGGCCCGCGCGGGGTGGCCAATGCCGTGAACGCCGCGGTGGTGATCGGCGTGATCGCCGCCTTCGGCGTGAATCTGGTGATCACCCAGCTGGTTTCGATGTTCATCCCGACGCAGGTGGGCTGATGACACAGGTACCCGCCAGATACGCGCCGCTCGGGACGGCGGGCCGGGTCATCGGCGCGAGCGCGCAGGCGCCCCTGTCCGTCTTCGAATCCCTGGGCCACCAGGCGACTTTCGTCTACGAGGTGCTCGCCGCCGTCCCGCACACGCTGCGGATCTACCGGCGCCAGACCATGCTCATCCTGTCCGACATCACCTGGGGCTCCGGGGCGATCATCGTCGGCGGCGGCACCGTCGCGGTGCTGGCGTTCCTGGGCATCGCGGTCGGCGGCTCCATCGGGGTGGAGGGTTTCACCGCGCTGAACATGGTCGGCATGGGCCCGCTCACCGGGTTCGTCTCCGCCTACGCCAATACCCGCGAGATGGCGCCCATGGTGGCGGCCATCGGCTTTGCGGCCCAGGCGGGTTGCCGCATGACGGCCGAGATCGGGGCCATGCGCATCTCCGAGGAGATCGACGCGCTGGAGGCCATCGGCATCCGGCCCATGCCCTTCGTGGTGACCACCCGCGTGATCGCGGGCGTGATCACCATCGTGCCGCTGCACCTGCTCACGCTGATCCTGTCGTACCTGTCGTGCGCGACCGTGGTGAACGTGCTGCACGGGCAGTCCTCGGGTACCTACTACCACTATTTCGACGCCTTCCTGCAGCCCGGCGATGTGCTGGCCTCACTGGTCAAGGCGACGATCTTCGTGGTCGTCATCATTCTCATCCACGGCTACCAGGGCTTCTACGCCTCGGGCGGCCCGGAGGGCGTGGGCCGGGCCTCGGGCCGGGCTATTCGCGCCAGCCTGGTGCTGGTGGTCATCCTGGACATGATCCTCACGATCGTGATCTGGGGCCTGGATGTCGGCATCCGGATCTCGGGGTGAAACATGGCCGTGTTCAAGGACTATTCCGGCCGTAGCGCCGGTCCCTGGATGTTGCGGGCGCGCGGCCTGGTGGTCGCCATCGCGCTCGTCACTGTGACGATTGTCGTGAGTTCCTATGCGCGGGGCGATTTCTCGGACCGGTTCGAGGTCACCGTCGATGCCGCGACGCTGGGCGAGGGCCTGGCGCCGGGCGCGGAGGTGAAGTTCCGCGGTTACGCCATCGGCACCGTCGAGAAGGTCGAGACCGTCGGCTACGGGCATCAGCGCATCGATCTCGCGATCGAGCGCCGCCAGGCCGACGCCCTCACCGACGACGTCAGCGCACGCTTCACCTCGTCGAACGTGTTCGGTTCCAGCGCCATCGAATTGGTGCCGGGCACCGGCGGCAGGAAGCTGCGCGAGCACACGGTGCTGCAGATCGGGGCGAACGCCACCAATGCCACCGTGGCCGGGGTCTTCCGGCGCGCCGCGCGCCTGACCCAGGTGCTGGATTCGGCGGCGGTGCACCGGCTGTTCGACCTGCTGCTCGACAATGCCCCGAGCATGGGCCCGGTACTGCAGTCGTTCTTCGCGACCGCGAAGCTGCTGGCCGACGGTCAGCAGAACACCCTGGCCCACTACCTGCGCATCGGCGGGGACATGACCGGGGCGTTCCGGGACCTGACCCCCTCGGCCGGGCACGCCATCCTGGCCGTGCTCGAGCAGAGCGCCTACTTCGGCGATCCGGAGAACCAAGCGCGCACCAACAAGTCCACCAATGGTGTGAACGACGCGGTGCTGGTGGGGCTTTCGAATCTGCTGCAGCAGAACAACCCGGATCTGGAGAAGATCCTCGACAGCATTCTGGACCTGGCGGTGCCGATCAGTGTGTCGGTGGGGTCGGTGGCCCCGGCCTACAACCGCGTGCCGAATCTGCTGCAGGCCATGGACGGCGCTTTCCCGGTGGTGGACGGCCGGGTCCAGCTGCAGCTCGAGCTGATCGCGAAAACCATGCCGTACCTGGCCGATTCGCTGGCGGGAGGGGCGAAATGAGCGACATCACCAAATCGGCCCTCAAGCTGACCGTCTTCCTGGTGATCGTGGCCGCCTGCACCACCTTCATCGTGACGGCGCTGCGCACCCCGATCCCCGGCGAAAAGGTCACCTACGATGCCGTGTTCACCGATGTCTCCGGGCTTTTCGCCGGCGACTCGGTGCGCATGTCCGGCGTCGCCGTCGGCAAGGTGGAGTCGGTGTCGCTGGACGGTACTCGGGCGCGGGTGCATTTCACGGTGGATCGGACGCGGCCGGTGTACGACAACACCAAGGCCGCGGTGCGCTATCAGAACCTCATCGGACAGCGGTACGTCGAGCTGCTCACCGAGGGGCAGGGTGGAGCGAAACTGGCTGCCGGAGCGACGATTCCGGTGGAGCGGACGATCCCGAGCTTCGATGTGTCGAAGCTGTTCAACGGCTTCGAGCCGATGTTCGACACCTTGGATCCGGCGCAGCTCAACCAGTTCGGCACCAACCTGCTGCGGGTCATCCAGGGCGACGGCTCGGGTATCGGGCCGGTGCTGGCAGATTTGGACACACTCACCAAGCACGCCCGCAACAGCGAGGCCGTGATCGTGCTGCTCATCCGGAATCTCGGGATGGTCGCCGATTCCCTCGGCGGCAAATCCAAGGCGGTGGGCGATCTGGTGCAGCAGCTCTCGGGCATCCTGCACCAGTTCACGGCCAAGACCCAGACCATGCTGAGCGCGGTCGACACCGCGAAAGGCGTGCTGGGGCCCATGGTTCCGATCCTGGAGGAGGGTCGCGACGCCTACGACACCGGCTACGGACCGGTCGATGGGCTGTTGCGGCGGCTGGTGCCGCAGACCGATCAGCTCACCCAGATCCTTGCCCTCACGCCGCAATTGGTGACCGGGCTGAACCAATCGGTGCCGGGTCAGGGCTACCAGCCGCGCATCACGTGCTCGCACGGTGAGGCAGCGCTCCCGGCCGTGGTCGGCGTCATCCTGTCCAACCAGAAACTGGTGGTGTGCAACTGATGAGAGCACTGATCGCCTATGCCGGCGAGCTGATTCGGGACGTGCTCACCGGGCGCGGGGACCAGAACACCCAATTACGCTGGGGGATGGCCGGTGTCGTGGTGTGCGTGATCGCGCTGGCCATCGCCGGGGCGCTGTATGTGATCCCCTTCGGCCAGCGCACCTACGTGGCCGACTTCAAGATCTCCGGTGGTGCGCGCTCGGGGGACGAGGTGCGGGTGGCCGGCATCAATGTCGGCAAGATCCGCGCCGTGGATCTGGTCGGCGACCACGTCGAGGTCAGCTTCACGGTGAATCACGATGTGCGCGTGGGGGATCGGTCCGCAGTCGAGGTCAAGATGCTGACCCCGATCGGCGGCCACTACCTGGCGCTGTCCCCGGCCGGGGACAAGGAGCTCGCCGCGAAGCACATTCCGCCGGAGCGAACCGCCACCCCGTTCGAGCTGAGCGACATTCTCGACAAGGGCACCCCGATCTTCGGCAAGGTCGACGCCGCCACCATGCGCGGCACCATCGGGCAGCTGAATTCGGCGCTGGCGCAACAGCCCGACGCGCTGCGCGGGGTCATCGGCAATGCCGATGAGCTGACCGGGCTGCTCGCCGAGCGCACCGACCAGCTCAACAGCGCGCTCGATGTGTCCGACGAGTACATCGCCGCCATCGCCGACGACAAGGCGCTCCTCGCGGATTTCGTGAAACAGCTGGGCGCCGTGGCCGACCAGCTGGGCAATCGCAAGGACGACATCGTGAGCATGTTCAACCTGCTCAAGAGGCTGTTGGTCATCCTGCACCGGCCGATCACCGCCTACGGCGACAGCATCGAGCCGTCGGTGACGCAATTCGAGCAGCTGGTCTCCAAGGTGACCGCGGACCCGGATCGGATCGACACCGTCATCAACGGGATGCGCGATGTCATCAACCGGCTCAACGGGATGCTGGGCACCCAGCTGAGAGTGGATCAGCCGGCCGCCGGAGTCCAGCTGTGCATTCCCTACGAAGGCAAGGCGTGCTGAATGAAATGGGGCAGAGCAGCACTCGCCGCCGGGGTCGCCGTCGTGGTGGTGGCCGCCGGGGTGATCGTGGTGTCGTGGGCGAATTCGAAACGCGATCCGAAACAGAGCGTGTGCGCGGAATTCACCGATACCGTCGGCCTGTACCAGGGCAATAGCGTGACCATGCTCGGTGTCGAGGTCGGCACCGTCGCCAAGATCGAGGCCATGGGCGACCGCATGCGGGTCACCATGAGCGTCGAGGATTCGGTGAAACTCCCGGCCGATATCCAGGCCGTCACCATGTCGAGTTCCATTGTGACGGACCGGCACGTGGAACTCACCAAGCCGTACACCGGCGGCAATCGATTCGACACCTCGCAATGCATTCCGCTGGAGCGGACCAGGACGCCGATCGGCATCAGCGAGGCGCTCGACGCCATGGGAAAGCTCGCTGGTGACCTGACCGGGGGCGGCGGTACCGGCGGCAAACCCGACACATTGCTCGACGACACCCTCACCGCGGCGAACAATGCCATCGACGGCACCGGGCAGCAGTGGAATCAATTGCTGCAGCGGCTGTCCGCGGTGATCGGCGATCCCACCCAGAAGGATGCCGTCTTCCGGCGGCTGGTCGACAATCTGGACCAGCTCACCACGATGTTCGTGACCAACTGGCCGGATATGGCGGAGGTGCTGAACAATCTGCGCGCCGGGCTCCAGCTGATCGGGCAGTTCTCGGCCGAATTCTCCGGTGCGGTGGATATCGCGGTGGAGTTCCTGCCGGTGATCGCCCGCAATGTGGGCAAATACGATCAGCAGATCTACGGCCTGCTGGATGCGGTACTGCCGCAGGCGCACACCTTCGTCCAGCAGCACGAGGGCGATATCAATTCGCTGCTGGCCGCCCTGCCGCCACTGGCCGCGCAACTCCCGCAGGTGGGTGCGAAATGAGGCGCGTACCGGTCCTGAGACGCACCGCGATTCGGCTGGCGCCGCTCATCACGGCGGCCGCGCTGGTGCTGACCGGCTGCGGGGTGAAGGCCACCGACATCCCGATTCCGGGCACCTATCCCTCCGGCGACACCTATACCGTGCGAATCGAATTCGGCTCGGTGCTGAACCTGCCGGACCGCGCCAAGGTGATCGCCGACGGTGTCGAGGTCGGCATGCTCGACCACATCGATCTGATCGGCACCACCGCGGTGGCGACGGTGAAACTGCACACCGACGCCAAACTGCCGAAGAACACGACAGCGGAATTGCGGCAGTCCACGATTCTGGGCGATATCCACATCGCGCTGGAAGCACCCCAGCACGCGGACACCTCGTTCCTCGCCAACGGTGATGTGATCCCGATGTCGCAGACCATTCCCGCCACGAATGTGGAGGACATTCTGCGGGCACTGTCCAACATCATCACCGGTGGACGCTGGTCCGATATCCAGAAGCTGGTCACCGACGTGAACGCGGCGTTCCCGTCGGATCCGGCCGAGCTGGACCGGATCAATGCGGCGGGCCGCGCGGCGCTGCACGACATGGCCTCGCACACCGACGATCTGAATCGCATCCTCACCTCGGCCCAGCAGATCACCGCCAAGCTGGAATCCGGCCGCGGGGCGGTGGACCAGATTCTCACGTTCGGGCCCGACCGGGCCGCCGGATTGTCGGATGTGCTGCTGGCGGTGGTCAACCTGATCATCAGCGGCGGCCCGCTGGCCAAGAACGCCGGCGACCTGCTGCTGCCGCACGTCGGCGACTTCCGGTCGATCGTGTCGATCCTCGCGCCGACCGCGGTCACGGCCGGATACGCCGACCTGACCCTGGCGGCCGACCTCGACACCTTCCACACCCTGTTGAAGGAGAGGATCATCCCCTTCCTCGGCGCGCCGGATGTGAAGGTGCAGAGGGTGTCCGCCGATGTGCAGGCCGACCAGCTGATCACCACGCTGCGCTCGATCGGGATGGTGCCCTAGATGAAACTCTCACTCTCCGGGCCGGTTTCGCTGGTCATGCTGCTGGTGCTCACCCTGGTCTGCGGCAGCTACATGGCCGTCGGCGTGCTGAATCTGGACCCGCGCCGCCAGCACAACACCGTCACCGTGCTGCTGGACAGCTCCGGCGGCCTGATGAAGACCTCCGAGGTGACGCTGCGCGGCCTGCCCATCGGCAAGGTCCGCGATCTCGGCGCCACCGGACGCGGATTGGCCGTCACCCTCGAATACGACTCGAAATACCGGATTCCCGTGGACAGCGTGGTGCGGATCGCCAACCTGTCGGCGGCGGGGGAGCAATTCCTCGACTTCCGGCCGAGCGGCACCCAGGGGCCGTTCCTGCACGACGGCAGCGTGGTGCCGAACCGGCAGGTCAAGATCGCGACCACCGTCGGTGACGCGCTCGCCGAGCTGGACGCGCTGACCGCGCAACTGGATCCGGCCAAGCTGCAGAACCTGGCCACCACGGTCGCCGCCGGATTCGAGGGCCGCGACGCCGATGTCGCCAACCTGACCAGGGCGCTGGTCGGCACCGCGAACCTGTTGCGGGACAAGCGCGATGCCATCGCACGGCTGTACGCGAACGTGCAGAACCTCGGCGACAAGTTCGACGGGCGCGCCCCGACCCTGAGCGCGGCCGCCGGGGACATCGACACCGCGCTGCCGGAGCTGCTGCACATCATCGCCGCCTTCCAGAACTACTCCTACATCGGCGAAAAGATCTACGACGATCCGATCGGGCCGCTGGTCACCAAGATCAATGACTATCTGCAGCTGATCGGGCCCGACCTGAGCCATATCGCCACCGTCCTGAAACCCGCGACCAGCGCGATCAAACCGCTGCGCGTCGACGCCGGCTCGATCGTGGACCTGCTGTCCACGGTGTTCCCCGGCGATGGCGCCGCCCATGTGGCCATCGACATTCCTCGCTAGAGAGAAGGCAATTCGTGAGTGAGAACGAGAACACCGCGCACAACGACGAGACCGAGCAGACCGGCGCAACCGAGCCGACCGGCGCAACCGAGCAGACGGGCGCGACCGAGCAGACCGGCGCAGCCGAGCCGACCGGCGCGGCGGAACCGATCTCGATTCCGGTCCCGGCGACCTCGAAAACCGTGCCCGCCGAGAGTTTCGGCGAACGCGCCTACCCGGTGGTGACCGTCGCCGCCGCCGTGCTCGCGGTGGTGGCCGTGGTCCTCGGCGTGCTCTGGCACAACTCCTCCGGCGACTACCACGCGCTGAAGAACGGCCAGGCCGACCGCGACCGCGCCGCCCAGGTGGCCAAGGACTACACCCTGCGCTCGCTCACCTACGACTACCGCAACCTGCCCGCCTTCTTCGACGGCGTGGAGCGCGGCACCTCGGATGCGCTGCGCGACAGGTACACCCAGGTGCACGACACCCTGGCCAAGATCATGACCGACGCCCAGGTGGTGGCGACCGGTGATGTGGTCGGCAGCTCGGTGGAGGCCAACGGCAACGACCAGTACACCGTCACCGTCTACGCCACCCAGAAGACCCAGAACGTGCAGCAGACCGACCCGGCGACCGTTCCGAACCTGCTGGTGCTGACCGTGGCCAAGAGCGGCGGCGACTGGCTGGTCACCGATTACGGCCCCAAGGACCTCGGCCAGAAGGGCGGGGCCGCCAAATAACCTCGCGACGCATCGGGCGGCCGCCGCAGCCCGAACTCCCGTCGCGGCGCCGCCGGCAGATCATCGAGGCCGCCTTCGAGGTCTTCACCGCCAACGGCTACGAGGCCACTGCCATCTCCGAGGTGGCCGCCCGGGCCGGGATCGGACAGGGCACCGTCTACCGCTACTTCGGCAGCAAGCGCGAAATCCTCGACCACGTCATCGATCTCGGCATCGAGAAGGTGACCGACGCCATGGAACTCGACACTGTCCTCGGCGCCGCGGGCGAGGTCGGCGAGCTGGTCGCGGCGGTGCGAGCGGCCCTCGACCGGCTCTGGGACCTGCTCGAACGGGAGCCGCAGGTGCTGCGGCTGCTGGTGGTGGAGGCCGGGGCCATCGATCCGGAGCTGGCGCACCGGCTGCTCGGGCTGGAGGCGCTGACCGCCTCGCTCATCGCGGGGGAACTGACACGCGGCAGGGAGGAAGGGTGGATTCGTCCCGATATCGACCCGGACGTGCTGGGGCACACCATCCTCACCATGGTCGGGCCGTGGATCATGCGGGAACTGCTGGGCGCGGCCGATCCGGGCATCCGGGAGCGCAGCATGACCGCGGTGATCGACGTTCTCGACAAGACCCTGCGCCCCCGGAGCGCCCCGCCGTGACGGCCGGCCGGGCAGAGCGCGGCCGCCACCCGCGCGCCGCACAGCGCCGGGCCGAATTGGTCGGCGCCGCCTACGAATTGGTGGTCACGCGCGGCTTCCGCGGCATCGGCGTGGACGATATCGCCACGGCCGCCGGGGTCAGCCACGGCACCTTCTACAACTACTTCGCCAACAAGCGTGACATTCTCGACGCCGTCATCGACCACTGCTTCACCCTCATTCGCACCCGCCTGCTGGGGCCCGAGGGGGACGACATCCCCGCCACCCTCGACGCCTTCTGCGCGCGCTACGCCCGCGTCGTCGACCGCTGCTACGACCTGGTCGAGACCGAACGCGGACTGGTGAATTTCTTTCTGCTGGAGGCGTCTTCGATCGACGATCGAGTCCTGGACCGCTGCCTGCACCATGCCCGCGCCTATGGGGCGCAATCGGTGGAGGTGGTGCGGCGCGGGATCGCCCATGGGTACCTGGATCCGTCGCTCGATCCGGAGATCGCGGGGGAGGTCCTGCTCTCGATCCTGGTCTCGGCGTTGCTGTCGGCGCTACGTGCCGGATCCGACGGGCTCTCCCAGGACCGTGTTCGCACCCAACTGGTCTCCTTTCTCCGGATTGCACTCGCCGGCGACCCGGAATGACCGTGCGCGGTTGCCCAGGGCCCTCCGAGGACGGTGCTATGTTCGCCGGGTGGGGAGAAGATCAACTGTGGGCCTCGAGGTGACCGGGCTGTTCCACGATCCCGAGCGGGTGGCGTGAAGGCCCGGCTCGAGCGGGCGGCCGGCGAGCGGGCGGCGCGCATCGCCGAGCGGATCGCACCGTATCTGCCCGCGGCCGGGCGGGTGCTCGATGTCGGCTCCGGGACCGGCCACAATGCGGACCTGCTGCGCAAGATCACCGGGCTCGATGTGATCGAAACCGATGTCGTGGACATGCATGTCGTGGGGCACGGGCCGGTGCTGTGCGCGGACGGCGTGCTGCCGTTTCCCAGCGACGCCTTCGAGACAGCGCTGGTCCTGCACGTCTTGCAGTCTCCCGCCGATCCCGCGGCCGTGCTCGGTGAGACGGCCCGGGTGGCGTCGCGCGTGATCGTGCTCCAGTCCACCTCGGACGGCCGGCTGGGCCGCGCGTCGCTGGTGGTGCGCGGATTCTTCTTCGGCCGCTCGGCCTTTCAACTCTCCCGGCTGGTCGGCTTCGTGGATTCCGGCATGGCGGCGGGTATCGCCCTCCAGGTACGGCGCGTGCTGTCCCGCGACGATGTCCGAGCCGCAGCGCGGGCGGCCGGGTTACGGGAGATCGCCTTCGACCCGGACCGCTGGCCGGCGCCCTTCGGCGGGCGCGACCTGTTCGTCTTCGACAGGTCGCGATGAGGCTGTCGGTCCTCGCTGCCGACTGAGCTACTTTGGAGGCCGCTCGAGCGGGTGGCGGTTTCGTGGCTGCCCGGGGATGGAATGGAGACGGTATGGCGGGCAATGGTGCCGGGCGGTTCGAGGACCGGGTCGCGGTGGTGACCGGGGCATCTTCCGGGTTGGGGCGGGCCGTGGCGCAGTCGCTGCGTGACGGCGGGGCTCGGGTGTTCGGGGTGGGGCGCGACGAGGCACGGTTGAACGCCGCACTCGAAGGGGACGAAACAGGCTGGCTGGCAGCGGATCTCACTGATCCGGGCGCGTCCGCGGAGGTGGTGCGGGCGTGTACGGAACGATTCGGCGGGATCGACATTCTGGTCAATGCGGCAGGGGCGCACACCATGCGGCACACCGCCGAGGTCAGTGACGAGGAGTGGCAGTACGACCTGGCCGTCAACCTGAGCGCGCCGTTCTTCCTCTCCCGTGCCGCGCTCCCGCAGCTGCTCGAGCGCGGCGGCTGCATCGTCAACGTCGCCTCGATCGCCGGACTCGAGGGCCAGGCCTACTCGGCCGGCTACTGCGCCGCCAAGCACGGCCTCATCGGGCTCACCCGGGCCATGGCCCTCGAATTCGACAGCAGCGCAATCCGGATCAATGCCGTCTGCCCCGGCGGCATGACCACGCCCCTGCTGGAGAATTTCACCTTCCCCACAGACCCCGACTACACCCTCATCATGAAAACCGCGTCCGCTCGCGGTCTCATGGATCCGGCCCAGGTCTCCAACGTCGTCACCTTCCTCTGCTCCGAGGAAGCCTCCGCGGTCCACGGCGCCATCTACACCGTCGACAACGGCAAGATGTCCCTCTGACCCCACCCCGCGACCGCGGAATCAGCCGCCGCAAGCCGTCCGGCAGCGAAACGAGTACGGCCGCGGCGGGTGACGCCGCGGCCGCACACCGGCTCGGGTAGCTCAGATTCCGCTGGGGAAGGTGAGGGTCATCAGGCCCGGCCAGACCCCGGACCAGGGTTGCAGGGGATCGTGGCAGACGTAGACGGTGACCAGGCGTTCCAGGCCGGGGAGGCCGTTGGGGTCGTCGAGGCGGGTGACCTGGGTGGTGGAGGCGAACTTGGCGAGGAACTCCTTGTCGCCCACGCCGTCCACGGACAGGTAGACGATGGTGCGAGCCGAATCCGGCGGCGGGCCGAAGTAGCCGAAGCCGCGGTTGGGGCTGTAGACCGGCGGCATGTTGTAGGCGCGGCCGAATTCCTCCAGCGCGCTGGCCTGCACGTACGCGGTCGCGACCACCGCGGTGTTGCCGCGCTCGGATTCGGGCAGTCCGGCCACCGCGTCGGCGACCGCCTTGGTGAAGGTTTCGTAGCCGGCCGGGCCGGTCAGCGACTCGCGCTGCCAGTACTGGGCCTGGTCGGTGATCGGGCGATCGATCCCGGTGAAGTCCCGGGCCCACGCCCAGCTGTACGGCACCGGGATCGCGCACATCCACGCCGTGAACAGGACGGCCGACAGCACCGCCACGGCGTTCACCGCCTTGCGCACCTGACGCCGCGCCTCGACCGTGCTCAGCGCGAACGCGCCCGCGCCGATCAGGGCCGGCCAGAAGCCCGCGACGTAGTACGAGCGGCCGTTCTCGACGAGGACGATCACCAGCAGTCCCACGCCCGCGATCAGGGCGAAACGGTAGGGCCGCAACGACTCCAGCCGCACCAGGCCCCACAGGCCCAGGATGCTCAGCAGGCCGCCGAGCAGGCCGCACTGGACGGCGATCTCCACCGCGCAGACCAGCGGTCCGGTGTGGGCGGCGTACTGCTCCTGGGCGATGATCGCGGTCATCTTGGATTCCACCCAGTCGTGGTCCATCTGCCACAGGATGCCGGGAATCATCGAGACCGTGAGGATCAGCGTGCCGACGTACAGCGCCGGGCGGCGCAGCAACTCGCGCGGTCCGGCGATCAGCACGCCCAGACCCAGCAGCGCCCACACACCCGGCATCATCCACTTCGCCTGGAACGCCACCGCCGCTACCACGCCGGCGACGATCAGCAGCCAGTCCTGCCGGGTCCGCACCCAGCGAATCAGCAGCCAGACGATCGCCGCCTGCAGGGGAATGTCGAAGGTCAGCGTGATCAGCTGCATCTGGTTGAACGCCAGCGGCGAGACCGCGTAGGCCGCCGCGGCGAGCACCTGATACCGCGCGCCCGCCCCCAGCTCCCGCGCGGTAGCGGCCGCCACCACCGCCGCGGCCGCCATCAGCAACAGCGCCGGAATCCGCAGCGCCAGCACCGAACCCGGCGCGATCACATCCATGAGGTGCGCGACGAACGGCGCCAGCGGCCCCTGATCGGGATAGGCCCACGCCAGCCGCCGACCGGCCGCCAGGAAGTACAGCTCATCGCCGAAGTAATTGACCCGCGCCGCGGGCACGCCGAGCACGATGGCGAAGCCCAGGGACACGGCGAGCACGCCGCGCCAGGCGAACGGCACCGGATCGGCTGCCGCTTCGGCGGCGTCCACCTCGGGCGCCGCGTCGATCGTTGACATCCATCCTCCCGGACCACGAAAAAACGCCCGGCAACACCGAATTTTCGGCGAGGCCGGGCGTCGATCAGGCTGCAGAATAACTGGTTTCCGCCGGTTTGGTCGCCCCATTCTTTTAAGGGGCTTGCCCAGGCGCTACCGGTCGCCCACGATGCCCACGCCGAAACCCCGGGTCAACCCCTGATCGCCGCCCTCGCGACGCCCTGGAACCAGGGCGGTTTCTCCCGGCCGCGAGCCCGTCGGGAGGAAACTGGAGGAATGGCGACGATGAGAGCGTGGCGGGTCGAGCGGCCGGGCCCGGTCGATGAGCGGCCGGTGATCTTCGAACAGACGTCCGTACCCGAACCCGCCGCCGGGGAGTTGCTCGTCCGGGTGCTGGCATGCGGGGTGTGCCGGACCGATCTGCACGTCGCCGAGGGGGATCTGGCGGTGCATCGGCCCGGGGTGGTCCCCGGACACGAGGTCGTCGGTGAGGTCGTGCAGGTGGGGGAGGGGGTGGACGGCGAGATCCGGGTGGGCGATCGGGTCGGGATCGCCTGGCTGCGGCACACGTGTGGAGTGTGCAGGTTCTGCCGAAGGGGCGACGAGAATCTGTGCCCCGAGTCGCGCTACACCGGCTGGGACGCCGACGGCGGCTACGCCGAATTCGCCACCGTGCCAGCGGATTACGCGCTACCCCTGCCCGGCGGATACACCGATGCCGAGCTCGCGCCGCTACTGTGTGCGGGCATCATCGGGTACCGGGCGTTGCGACGGGCGGCGCTGCCGCAGGGTGGACGTCTCGGTATCTACGGATTCGGCGGGAGCGCCCATCTGGCTGCGCAGGTGGCGCTGGCGCAGGGCGCGGAAGTCCACGTGATGACCCGCGACAAGGAGGCCCGGGAGCTCGCCCTGGAGCTGGGTGCGGCCTCGGCGCAGGGTGCCGCCGACGCACCCCCCGAGCCGCTCGATTCGGCGATTCTCTTTGCGCCCGTGGGTGATCTGGTGCTGCCCGCCCTGGCGGCGCTGGATCGCGGTGGGGTGCTGTCGATCGCCGGCATCCACCTCAGCGACATTCCGCCACTGAACTACCAGCGGCATCTGTTCCAGGAGCGGGAGATTCGATCCGTCACCGCCAATACCCGGCAGGACGCCCGGGATTTCCTCGCCTTCGCGGGCGGCCATCGCCTCGAGGTGACCGTCCATCCCTACCCGCTCGAGGCCGCCGATCGGGCCCTCCGGGATCTGGCCCACGGGCGATTCGCGGGCGCCGCGGTCCTGGTGCCTACTTCTGGAGGGTGAACTGCACGACGTCCAGGTGGCCCGCCCGGAAGTAGTGCGCACTGCCGGTCAGGTACCGGATATACCGCTGGTAGACCTCCTCGGAGGTGATCCGGACCGCCTCGTCGTGATGCGACTCCAGCGCCGCCGCCCACAGGTCGAGGGTCTTGGCGTAGTGCGGCCGCAGCGACTGGATCCGCGAGGTCCGGAAGCCCACCGCCTCCGCCTCCCGCGGGACCGTATCGGGTTGCGGCAGTTGGCCTCCGGGGAAGATCTCCCGCTTGACGAAGATGTGGAACAGCGCATCCTGGCGGGTGACCGGGATCTCGGCGGACCGCAGCTCGGCCAGGGTGCGCCCGATGATGGTGTGCAGCAGCATGCGTCCGTCCGGGGGCAGCATCCGATGGCACCGGGTGAAGAATTCCGCATACCGCTCCTTGCGGAAGTGCTCGAAGGCCCCGATGCTGACGATCCGATCGGCGGTGCCCTCGAATTCCTCCCAACCCTGCAGCCGCACTTCGGCTTCGGAGATACCGAGTTCCCGCAGCCGCGTCTGGACCGACTCGAATTGATTGCGGCTCAGGGTCAGTCCGATCACCCGTACCCCGTAGGTCAGCACCGCCCGGATCATGGTCGACCCCCACCCGCAGCCGACATCGAGCAGTGTCATTCCGGGCTCGAGTCCCAGCTTGCCCAGGGCAAGGTCGATCTTGGCCAGTTGGGCCTCCTCCAGGTTCATGCCCGCGCGGTCGAAGTAGGCGCAGCTGTAGGTCATGGTCGGGTCGAGGAACAGCGCGTAGAAGGCGTCCGACAGGTCGTAGTGGGACTGCACCTGCCGGTAGAAGGGCGCGAGCTGGGCCATGGCGGCGGTCTCCTGAGGCGAGCGGGCATCCGGAAATGCGGGATACCCGGACATACGAAGCGCCGTGGCCTGCGGTTCTAACTCCAGGACACACCGGCAACACGCCGCCGTTTTCCCTCCGACTTTCCGATTCGAGCCCGGCGAAACGGCGTCGGCTGCTTTCCTGATGTGGAGTGCAGCATCGCGTCAGCAAACACAATACGGAGGGTTGGGGACCGGCCATGCACCGCACCGGACGCGAAGAGGTCCATTCTGGCAGGCCATGGTTGTGGACGATTCTGGTGGGAGCGGTGGTGGTGGGACTGGCCACGTGGTGGATAAGACCGCAGTCCCTCAGCTGTAGTACGGCCTCACCCACCACAACCGTCATCACGCTTCCCGCGGCTGCTGCACTGAGTTCGGTTACTCCACAGCAGATTCAAATCGAGGAGTCGGAACCGGCCCCGGAACCGGGCGAGGCCCGGTTCTACGCCTTCGATCAGGGCGTGGCGGCGTGCTCGCTGCCCGGTCTGCCGCTGGACGGCTACTACGTCGGGGTCCCGACCGGTCAGTACGACGGTTCCGCCCCCTGCGGCTCCTACGTCGATATCGACGGCCCGCTCGGCAGCGTCCGCGCCCTGGTCGTGGACCGCTGCCCCGGTTGCGGCCCGGACCAATACGATTTGAGCCGTTCGGCTTTCGAAGTCATCGCCGAGGCTGCCGACGGTGTCGCGCCGATCCGGATCAGCCAGGTGCGCGACCCCGATCCGGCGCCCGAGCTCTTCTACCGGGTGCAGCCGAGCTCCTCGCCCAGCTGGATCGGAATCCTGTTCTCCGGCACCGGAAATCCCATCCGTCAGGTCGCGCTGCGCCCCGCCTCGGGCGGTGACTACCGGCCCCTGCGGCGCGGCAACGACAACTACTGGAACCTCTCCGGTCTCGGTCCGGGCCCGTTCACGGCCGAGGTGATCGATATCTACGGTCACGCCGCCTTCGTCTCGGACGTCACCCTGGTGCCGGGGCAGGTGCGCCGCACCGGAATTCACCTCTACGAGATTCCCGCCGACCCGCCCGTCACCCCGCCCTCGCCGGCCGCTCCGGTGGTCGTGACCACGGTCGTCGCCGCCCCGGACGTCTGCGAGCCGTAACCCGCAGGTCCGTCCGCGGTATGGCATCATAAAGTGGAACGTGTTCCATTTCGACCGCCGAGGCGGTGTGCCGGGAGGCCTTCGATGACGAACCCCAGCTCGGACCTGACCACGCCCGCCGCCGCGCCCCGCCGTGGCCGGCGGCTCTCGCCGCGCATCTCCCGGCTGACCGAGGTGCCACAGGGTGCGATGGTGGAGCTGCCCGGCCGCGGCTCGACCTACGTGGTGGACCTGCCGGGTCCGGCCGCGGATTCGCCGACCGTGCTGCTGCTGCACGGCATGGCCACCACCGCCATGCTCAACTGGTTCCCGTGCCTGCGCGAACTCAACGAGCGCTACCGCGTGGTCTTGTTCGATCAGCGCTGGCACGGTCACGGAATCCGTTCCGAGCGTTTCGATCTCGACGATCTCGCCGATGACGTCGTCGCCGTCGCCGATGCGGTGGGCGTCGAACGCCCTATTCTCGCAGGCTATTCCATGGGTGGCGTGGTCGCCCAGCTGACCGCGCACCGGCATCCGGATCGCGTGGGCGGGCTGGTACTGGCCGCCACCACCTACCGCTTCCAGGAGAAGTGGCGCGAGCGGGCCTTCCACCGCGGCTGGTCGGCCACCGCCACGCTGTTCTCCGAATGGTCCTTCCGCCGCGCCGAACTGCGCCGCGACAAACTGCCCACGCTGCCCGAATCCTCGTGGCCGGTGGGCCGGATGGATCGCTGGGCCATGACGGAACTGCGGGCCACCAGCGGCTGGGCGCTCGCACAGGCGCTCGCGGTGCTGGGGCGTTTCGATGCGTCGGACTGGCTGCCGACGCTGAAAGTGCCGACGGCGGTGGTGATCACCACGCGGGATCGGGCGCTGCCCGTCTTCCGTCAGCTGGAGATGGCGAAGGCGATTCCGGGAGCGGAGATCTTCCTCGCCAAGGCCGGTCACGCGGCCTGCGCACTCGAGGCGGACGTCTTTGTCCCGGTGTTCCTCGAGGCCGTTCAATCGGTGGTGGATCGGGTGTAGCGAATTCGGGCCCGGGTCAGGCCTTTTCGCGCGCGGCCTTGAGCAGCGCGGTGATCACCTCGGGGACGGCGTCGGCGATGGTGTCCACATCCGGCACCAGTTCCTTGCAGGCGATGAACCCGAAATCCAGGTGCCCGTTGTTGGAGATCACGGTGGCGGTGAGTCCCGCGCCGTGGAACACCGGCCCGAACGGATACATCGACGCCACCCGGACTCCCAGGAAGTACATGGGGAAGTTGGGCCCGGGCACGTTCGACACCACCAGGTTGTGCACCACCGGGTGGTGCTCGGCCAGCTTGAGCGACGAGTATGCCCGGGCGGCCAGCTGGAAGGTGTTGGGCGGCGCGTACTTCGCCCAGTCCTGGAGGAAGTCGGCGCCGATCAGGTTGTGCTCCTCCTTGGCTCCGCGATTGTCCTCGGCGATGGCCAGCACCCGCGCCACCGGATCCTCGATCTCGGTGTAGAGCCGCGCGAAGATGGTCGACACCTTGTTGGTGCCCTCCTCGTGGCGTGAGGTCTCGTGCGTGGACACCGGAACCGAGGCCATGAGCGAGGTTTCGGGCAGTTCGTCGTGCACCTCGAGGTAGCTGCGCAGCGCGCCGCCGACCACCGCCAGCACCACGTCGTTGACCTTCACCCCGAAGGCGGTCTTTATCTCCTTGATATCCGACAGCTCGGTCTGCACGAAGGAGATGGCGCGATGCTGGGTGATTGCCCGATTGAACGGCGTGCGCGGCGCGGTGAAGGGCAAGGGCATGCCGCGGCTTCCGTTGCCCCGTCGCCGCTGCACCAGACCGCCCAGAATGCCAACGGTCTTGGGCACCATGCCGACCATCCCGAGCCGGCCCGGAAGTTTCAGCAGCGCCTCCCCGGCCAGCTGCAGATCATTGGGTTCCGTTTCGGCCGGGCCGATCTCGACGGGCGGGGTGTAGGACACACCCGGCTGCACATCGCACAGGTGCATCATCATGTTGGTGCCGGTGATGCCGTCCACGATGGCGTGGTGGTACTTCGAGATGACCGCCACCTTGCCGTGCGGCAGGCCCTCGACCACCCACATCTCCCACAGCGGTCGGCTGCGGTCGAGGGGGCGTCCGGCGATGTCGGCGGCGAGTTCGGCCAGTCCCCGGTCCCCGGCCCCGGCGGGCAGCGCGAGCCGGCGCACGTGGTAGTCCAGGTCGAAGTTCGAATCCCGCACCCAGACCGGATGATCGAGGTTCAGCGGCACCGCGTGCAGCCGCCGGGTCATGGCCGGGATGAGGTGCAGCCGCCGTCCGAGTTCGGCCTTGAAGGCCTCGTGCTCGTAGCTCACCCCGTCGGCGGCGGGATCGAGTATCAGCATTGCGCAGACGTGCAGGAGTTGGGTGTCTGTTTCGAGATAGAGGAAGCTCGCATCGAGCCCGGTAAGTCGTTCCATACCAACACACTATGAGAACTAGTTCCATTTTGCGCGCGGTTCGCGGTGTGGGCCGGATCCCGTCCGTGGCCGATTCGTAGCCCCAAAGTAGCACGTAGATAACAAGTTTCATGATGAAACGTTTGGGTACCAATCAGGTGTCTCTCCAGTAGAATTCGTTGCCGCCCTCCTGGACCCTTCCTACCTTGGGTCACATGGCCCGGTGATCGGTCTCTAGTCAATGACAAGAGTCACTGGGCTTCTCACAACGACGTGAGAGGTGAGGTCAATGGGCGACCGGAGGGTATTGCTGCCCGGAAAGTGGCGTACGGCTTTGGGTCTCGCGATCATGCTGACGATCGCGACCGTGTTCGTTCCACCATCGAGGGCCCACGCGGACGCGGAATGCGCCGCCGTGGACGTCGTAGTGGCAAGGGGCACAGGCGAACCCGGGTGGCTCGGCGACGAGATCGGCGATCCGCTCTACGGCATGCTGCAGGATCGGCTGCCCGTTTCGACGAGTTCCTATCGCGTGAACTACCCCGCCGACTACTCGTTCGATGTGGGCGCGGGGAGCGCGGATCTGGTGGGGTACTTGGCCGCTGCGGCCGCCGCCTGCCCGGGCCAGGAGTTCGTCCTGGTCGGCTACTCGCAGGGCGCGGCGGTCGTGCACGCGGCACTGGGCACCGGCGTGATGTCCTGGTATCCGGGCCGGGTGCAGCTGCCGGGCTACCTCGGCGAGCGCGTCGCCGCGGTACTGCTGTTCGGTGACCCCATGCGCGGCCTGGGCTGGAATGTGCCCGGCGCGTACCAGTTCCGCACCGGGGACTGGTGCACCGGCGGCGATCCCATCTGCGGCTCCGGCGTCGACGCCAACGCGCACGTCGCCTACGGCAGCGATCTGGTGGACGCGGTGAACTTCGCCGCGGACCGCATCTGACCCCGGGGAGGGGAAAGGGCCCGGCTCCCGGGCGGTCTCGTGGACTTGCTGACGAGACCCCGGAGCGGGGTCCGGGTATCCGCGGTTCGGGGGGCGTCAGGTGTCACGGCACTTGGGGCCTCGCCCACCACCGCACCGCGGATACCGAACAACGGCCGGCCCGGTGTGCTGTTCCACACCGGGCCGAACCGTGTTGGCGGACGAGCTGTTTACCAGTGCAGGCCCGGAATGCGGTTGGTGATGCGCGCAGCCGGGGCGGGCAGGCCCATGAGCGGCTGCACGATCGGGGCCAGCGCGAGCAGCGGGCTGCGCGATTCCGGCTTCTCCGTGGCGGTTTCGGCGTCCACCGTGGCGGTTTCGGCGGTCACCGGGGCGACCGGCGCGGGCGTGCGTGCCGCCTTGGACTCGCCGAACATCCGGAAGCCCTGGTGCAGGATGGCGCGCTTCACCGAGGGCATGACCGTGTCGACGACCTGGGCGAAGGTGCCGATGGGGGTGTCGATCCGGCTGGGCCGGCGCTCGAGCGCGCGCACCACGATGTCGGCCGCCTGATCCGGGCTGTGCACCGGGATGGACTTGTACAGGTCGGTCGGCGCGATCATGGCGGTGCGCACCAGCGGCATGCGGACCGAGGTGAACGTGATTCCGGCGTCGGCGTTCTCGACCGCGGCGATCTCGCTGAAGTTGTCCAGCGCCGACTTGCTGGCCACGTACGCCGCGAAGCGCGGCACCTTGGTCTGCACCGCGATCGAGGAGATGTTCACGAAGTGCCCGAAGCGGCGCTCCCGCATGGACGGCAACAGCGCCAGGATGAGCCGCACCGCGCCGAAGTAGTTGACCGCCATGGTCCGTTCGAAGTCGTGCATGCGATCGGTGGAGTTGAGCACCGAGCGGCGGATCGAGCGGCCCGCGTTGTTCACCACGTAGTCGACGTGCCCGTGATCGGCCAGCACCTGCTTGACCAGCAGCTCCACCGACTTCTCGTCGGTGATGTCGCAGATGTACGCCTGCGCCGCACCGCTTTCCACCCGCACCTCCGCGGCCGCGGCGTTCAGGTCCTCCTCGGTGCGCGCCACCATGAGCACGGTCGCGCCGCGCTTGGCCACCGCGTGCGCGGTCGCCAGGCCGATGCCGGAGGACGCGCCGGTGATCAGCACGATGCGGCCCGCCAGGCGATCGCCCTCGATGCGGCGGGCGCGATCGGGATCCAGGTTGGCGCGCCAGTACTTCCACAGGGCGGCGGCATAGTCCTCGAACTTCGGCACCTCGATGCCGCTGCCACGCAGCTGCGCGCGGGTGGATTCGGAGACGAAGGTCGACTCGAAGGACGTGTGCGGGGCCACCTCGGCGGGAATGCCGAAGCGCTCCAGCAGGAAGTCCCGCACCGCGGGCACGCCCGGCAGCCCGCCGAGGGCGTTGAGTGCGGTGTGCGAGCCGGGCACGGTGCCGATGGCGGTCGGCGCGCCGGCGGCGCGGGCGAGCGCGTTGTAGATCTCGGTGAACGGCTGCGGTTCCGGGTTGGTGAGGTGGAAGGTGCGGCCGATGAGCCCGGGCTTGCCGATCAGCTCGACCATGGCGTCGACCACATAGTCCACCGGAACGATATTGGTGGCGCCCAGGTCGGGGATCGGCATGGGCAGCTCCGAGGGCAGTGCCGCCAGCCCCGCGATGGCGGGGAAGAAGTAGTACGGCCCGTCGATCTTGTCCATCTCGCCGGTGCGGGAGTCGCCGGCCACGATGGCCGGGCGGTAGACCCGCCAGCGCAGGCCCGCGGCCTCGCGGACCATCTTCTCGGCTTCGAACTTGGTGCGGTGATAGGGGGAGTGCAGGCCCTGGCCGAGGTCGAAGTCGTCCTCGAAGAACTTGCCCTTGTGATCGCCCGCGACCGCGACCGACGAGACGTGGTGCAGCACCGCGCCCAGTTCCAGGGCCAGGTCGATGACCGAGCGGGTGCCCTGCACATTGGCCGCGTAGGTGACCTCGGCGTCGGCGGTCATGTCGTAGACCGCGCCGAGGTGGATGATGTGATCGGCCCGCGGGGCCTCCGAGAAGCGGCTGCCGGCGCCCTCCGGCAGGCCCAGTCCCGGCGCGGCCAGGTCTCCGACTAGTGGGAACACCCGATCTTCGGCGCCCCAGCCCGCCGCCAGCTCGCGCAGTTTGGCCACCGAGGCCTCACGCGTCAGTGCGTGGACCACGGCCTCCGGGTCGCGCTCCAGCAGCGCGGCGACAACGCGCCGGCCCAGGAATCCAGTACCGCCCGTGACGATGTACGAAACCATCGTCCCCTCCTTAAATACGAACCTGTTGGTATCCAACGGTGTTCGTCCGACATGCGTCGGTGGATGCGGACGGTATGCGATTGGCCCCCTAGCAGAATGTTGGGCCGAGGTAGGAACACCTTCGTGCCTAACTAGTGAGTAACTTTACGGATTCCAGGTTGGGCGTTCAACCGGAATCGCCGTTTCGGTGCTGTGGGGATGGTCACCTCGGAGCTATTCGAGTTGATATGTGTAACAAGGGGTTTGATGTAACGTATCAGCCCCCTTGGCAATTCATAGGCAACTGGTCAAATGTCCTGAGCGTGCGCTCACTTGTTGGATCTCTGGGGGTTTGCCCGGTCAGCGACCGGTTCCGGCGGTCGGAATTGCCCGCCTCTGCCGCCTCACCCGCCGAATCATCGTTGCCCGGCCCGCCGTGCAATTCGCGGGCCGCACCCGGCTCGCACCTGCGCCCACTGGGTGGGCGGATTCGGCGGGTATTCCCCGAAATGCGCGGGGCCTGGAATGCCGCGTGGTCAGAATGATCGGGACGATGTGGTGCGGTCGGAGAGTGGTGGCGGATGCTGGTCGGTCGGGCGGTCGATATCGAGGTGATCTCCGCGTTCGTCACCGTCGTCCCGGGCGATGACACCGTGCTGGTGCTCAGCGGTGAGGCCGGGGTCGGCAAGACCGCGCTGCTGGACGCGGCCGCCGAGATCGCGGCCTGGAACGGGACCCGGGTGCTGCGTGCGGCCGCCCTGGAATTCGAGGCGGGCCTGCGGTTCGGCGGCTTGAACCAGCTACTGCAACCGATGGCCGGATTCGTCGATCGACTCGAGGCGTCGCACCGGGATGCCATGCGCGTGATCATGGGGCTGGAGCCGGGGAGCCTGCCCGCGACCCTGCTCGCCGGCTCGGCAACCCTTGCGCTGCTGCGGGTCTGGGCCGGAGCCGAGGGCGGTCCGGTGCTGCTGGTGATCGACGACGTGCAATGGCTGGACCTGGCCAGCAGCATGGTGCTGATCTACGCCCTGCGCCGCCTCGGAGCCACCGATATCCGGCTGCTGGCGTCGGTGCGCTCCGATGCCGGTGATGCGTTCACGCGCAGCGGGTTTCGGATCCGGGAGGTCGAGCCACTGGACGATCACAGCGCCGAGGAACTGCTGGAATCGGAGTTTCCTGCCCTCCCGGCCGCGGTGCGGCGCCGGCTGCGCACCGATGCCCGGGGCAATCCGCTGGCACTGCTGGAGTTGCCCATCGCCCTCGAAACCCACAGTGCCACGGGGCGTTTGCCGGAGATGCTGCCGTTGACCCGGCGCCTGCAGCGGGTGTTCACCGCCCGGATCGAGGCCTTGCCGCCGGAGACCCGGCGCTCGCTGCTGGTCGTCGTGCTCGGGGCCGCGGACCAGGGTATGAGCCTCGCCGACGGCGTCGCGCTCCCGCAGGGTGCGGGGGATCTGGCGGCGGCCGAGCGGGCGGGAATCGTGCGGGCGAATCCGCGGACCGGCCGCCTCGAATTCCGGCACACCCCACGCCCTGTGGCTGGTGCTCGACCTGACCGAAGCCGCGGCCCGCAGCGGCCGCGTGGACGAGGCGCGGGCGCATGCGGGTGCGGCGAAAGCGGCCGGGCTGGACGAGCTTTCGCCACGACTGGCGATGATCACCACCGCCGCGCTGGCGGTCGCGCATCCCGAGGACGGCAGCGCGCTGTTCGAACGGGCGCTGGCCACGCCCGGCGCCGAGCGGTGGGTGTTCGATCGTGCGCGCATCGAACTGCTCTACGGCGAGCAGCTCCGCCGCGACCGCGCCACCGTCGCGGCCAGGACGCATCTCGACACGGCCGCAAGGATTTTCGCCGAACTCGGTGCCGAACCATGGTTGCAGCGCACCCGCGCCGAGCTCAGCGCCGCCCGCGCGAATTCCACTGCGGGCGGGCCGAATCCGCTGACCGCGCGCGAGCTGGCCGTCGCCGAACTCGCCGCTGCCGGGCAGACCAACAAACAGATCGGCGAGCAGCTGTTCCTGTCGTCCAGAACGGTCTCCACCCACCTCCAGCGCGTCTTCCACAAACTCGGGATCACCCGCCGCGGTGCGCTGCGTGATGCCCTGCAACGGCATACGTACGTCATCTGACGGATTCCCGGCGCCGGCCCGGCTTCCATGGCTCCTTCGCGGGCGACCTGTCCGACGCCGACGCCGCCTTCCCCGCCCGGCACCGACGGCGGGGGCCTTGCCAGTCGAATGCCAGTGCCGTCGTGCAGGCTCGATGGCCGGAACGACAACGAGAGGACCATCGAGCAGTGAGCACCATCGTGGTCTCGCACGGACTGCAAGCCCGTGCGGACAGCGTCTGGTTTCCCCCCTTCGGCGCCGAGCTGACCGGCCGGGGGCATCAGGTCGTCATCCCCAACCTGCCCAATACGGATGCGCCGCAGCGTGATCCGTGGCGCGAAGCGTTGGCGGCGGCCAGCGCCGTGAGCCGGCCCGAGGACACCGTGCTGGTCGGCCACAGCATCGGCGCGGTCAATGTGCTGCGCGTGCTCGAGGCGCACGATCCGGCCGCGGGGGTCTTCGCCGGGGTCGTCCTGGTCTCGGCCTCGGTCCACGAGGTCGGCTACGACCTGCTCGCCGGCTTCTTCGCGGGTGACTTCGACTGGACGCGAATCCGCGCCGCCGCCAAGCAGTTCCGGGTGCTCCAGGCCATCGACGACCCGGTCAACGCGCCCGACCCACTCGAACACGTGGGCGTTCTGGTCCGCGAGCTCGGCGCGATCGCCACCGTCCTCCCCGACGGCGGCCACCTCGGGGCCTACCCGGAAGACCACATCGAATTGCCCGAGGCGGTCCGGCTCGTCGAAGAATGTCTTGCCGCGCCCCGAGGGGTCTCCGCCGGCTAGCGCCTGTCAGGTGTGCACGGTGCCGGAGACCGATCCCCGGAACCCGTGTGCCGCAGGCGCGAACGTCACTCGTTCACGCAGCGGATGTCGCCGTCCACGGTCTGATCGACGATCGTGAACGGCGGGCACCGCCGCACATTGCCCCACTCACCCGCAATGCACGAGTCGTACTCGTGCGGGTCCTCGGTGGGAACCCGGGTACCGCTATGGCATCCCTCGGTCACCGGTGCCGCCCCGGCCAAACCCGCGCCCACGGCCACGGTGGGAGCACTCAACGCGAGACCGGTGACAACAATCCCGATTGCCACTCGACGGCGATCCATCAACCCTCCTGATCTCCTGAACTGCCGGGGACTCTTCGAACCGCACCCATGGGCGGTCCCCAGCATCTGATCGGTCCGGCGAGCAACGACCGCCCGCCACGAAACCACGATCAAGTATGACGATCGGTCTACCGCCGAGGGAACCCGACAAGCATCACACTTGCCGCGACCGGGGACTTGCCCCCACGCTGGCATGAGCCCGGTCACACCGCGGCGGCCGACGACTTCCGGATCGACGAACGCTCGCGGCCCCGGTCCGTGTGATCCGTGCCTCCCGACGATTACCGTGCGGGTGCCGTCACCCACGAGGGCAGGGGTTCCCGCGCCGACAGCCATTCGCGGGGCACCGCGCACAGGTCGCCGTCGGCACCGATTCCGGTGTGGGCGGCCACGATTCCGCCCACGATCGCGGCCGTGGTGTCGGCGTCGCCGCCCGCTTCGATACGGCGGACAGACTGCCAACCGTGTTGAGCCGTCGCAATGCTGGAACCAGCGCGTGTGCCGCGTCCCGGGGAGCCGGGACGCGGCACGCGGCAGGGTGGATCAGCTGGTCAGGTCGGTGATGGTGGCGGATTCGTTGTGGGTGAGGGTGATTCCGAGATTGGTGGCGGCGCGGTCGAAGTCGTCGTCGGGTTGCTGGAGTTCGATGGCGGCGCCGGCGGAGAGGACTTCGACATTGAGGCAGAGGGATTGGAGTTCTTTGAGCAGGACCTTGAAGGATTCTGGGACGCCCGGTTCGGGGATGTTCTCGCCCTTGACGATCGCCTCGTACACCTTCACGCGGCCGACCACGTCGTCCGACTTGATGGTGAGGAGTTCCTGCAGGGTGTAGGCCGCGCCGTACGCCTGCATGGCCCAGCACTCCATCTCACCGAAGCGCTGACCACCGAACTGCGCCTTACCGCCGAGGGGCTGCTGGGTGATCATCGAGTACGGGCCGGTCGAACGCGCGTGGATCTTGTCGTCGACCAGGTGGTGGAGTTTGAGGATGTACATGTAGCCGACGGCTATGGGGTAGGGGAACGGTTCGCCGGTGCGGCCGTCGAAGAGGGTGGCCTTGCCGTCCTCGCCGACCATGACCTCGCCGTCGCGGTTGGGCAGAGTCGAGCCGAGCAGACCGGTCAGCTCTTCCGTGCGGGCGCCGTCGAAGACCGGGGTGGCGAGGTTGGTATCCGGTTGTGCGGACAGCAGTTCCGCGGGCAGACGCTGCGCCCAGTCGGGGCGGATGCCGTCGGTGAGCCGAATGTTCCAGCCCGCCTTGCCGATCCACCCGAGGTGGGTTTCGAGGATCTGGCCGATGTTCATACGACGCGGCACACCGTGGGTGTTCAGGATGATGTCGACCGGCGTGCCGTCGGGCAGGAACGGCATGTCCTCCTGCGGGA
>NZ_JBHZCS010000056.1:0-65610 GCF_042755705.1 Nocardia sp. NPDC059154 | reverse complement strand
CTCCAGTTCGTCGACCAGTGCCGAGAACTCCGCGTCGTACTCGAATGCGAGATAGGTCACCGCATTGATGGCGGCACACAGTAATTCGGGATCGCCGGTGCGCCGCGCCGTCGCGAGGGCCAGCCGGGCCAGCCGTCGCCCGGCGGCCGACTCCACCAGTCCCGTCTCGAAGGTCGCCGCGACCAGCAGGCGCACCAGATCGGCATCTGTCACGCCGTTCGAATCGGCCTGTGCCGCACCGGTATTCGGGTCTTCATTGGTCAGCGCCGGGGGCCCGGGGACCTCGCTCACCAGCAGGGCCAGGGTGGACGCGCCGATGCCGTACCGGGTCAGGGCGCGCGCCAGCGCCCGCCGCATGTGCTGATCGGGCCTGCGCCAGTTGCGAATCGCCCAGATGATCGGGGCGCGCCAGCAGGTCAGCGCCCGGACCACCAGGTCCGGATCGCCCAGCTGCTCGGCGAGGGTGAGGGCCCGGTCGCGTTCCACGCGGGCCTCCCGATGCCGATTGTCGTAGGCCAGCGCCGTGACCAGCGCACAGCGGGTACGCAGCAGTGCGATGCGGTCGCCGGCGGGCGCGTGGTCGGCGTCGTGGCGCGCCAGCCGGTGCAGGTCCACCGCCGACCGCAGCAGCCGCACACCGGCACTGCGCATCCCGCGGCTGGTGCGCCGCTCGGCCGCCCGCTCCACGTATTCGATGGCGCGCGAGGCGGTTTCGGCGGTCGCGCCGGCGAGGGCGTGCCGGGCCAGCACATCCGGGTCCCGCGCCACCGCCGGATAGGCGTCGGCACGCTGTTCCAGCAGCTCCAGTGCGGCCCAGTGCATCCGGCCCCGTCGCAGCGGCGGTATGCCCAGATACACCGCATCGCGAATCAGCCCGTGCTCGAACCGGATACTCCCGCCGCTCCCCGAGCCCACCAGTCCGGCCGCCTCGGCCGCCGCGACCAGATCGATCACGGTGTCCTCGGCCAGCCCCGCCGCCGCACTGAGGATCGCCAGATCGACGCTCTCACCCCAGATGGACAGCTGCCGCAGCACCTCGGCGACCCCGTCGGGCAGCTGCGCCACCCGATCCTCGATCAGCTCCCGGATCGAATCCGGCACCTCGTCCAAACTGCCCTGTGCGGCAGCCGCTTTCGCCACCTCCCGGACGAACAGCGGATTCCCGCCCGTCCGCCGGTGCAGCTGTTCCAGCGCCTCGGCCTCGATCCCCGTCAGCCCGGCAGCCGCCGCGGCTCGCCGCGTCCCCTCCGCGTCCAGTCCATTGAGTTCCAGCCAGGCGCCCGTATGCTGCGCCAGCGCCGCGACCGTATTGTGGGGCCCTTGCGCCGCCTCCGATCGCCGCATCGTGACCAGCACGAATACTGGCTCGTCCCGCAGCCAGCTCACCACCTGCCGCAATACCTGCAAGGTCTCCGGATCGGCCCGCTGCACGTCCTCCAGCAGCAGCGCCACCGGCGCGGAACCGGCCGCGCGC
The DNA here is from genome assembly GCF_042755705.1 of Nocardia sp. NPDC059154. Taxonomy (NCBI): domain Bacteria; kingdom Bacillati; phylum Actinomycetota; class Actinomycetes; order Mycobacteriales; family Nocardiaceae; genus Nocardia; species Nocardia sp. NPDC059154. The sequence continues at coordinate 64,136 of NZ_JBHZCS010000056.1, read as the reverse complement.
CTGCATTTTTCCGCGATGACCCATGCCAGCGTGAACGCGTCCTCGGCCGGCGTCCCCGCGTCGATCGCGCTCGGCTGCGGTGCGCCGGGTGAAATCGGCTGGGAGGAGACGGTATCCGGCGGTGCCGCGGGGGGAGTGCCCGGTGCGCCGACCGCGCTCTCCGAAAGCTGCCCAGCCGCAGCCCGGTTCGGCTCGCTCATGTCGAGGGCGGTGCTGATCTCGGTCCAGGCCCAGGCAGTGGGCGCGCCGTCGATCTCCGGGCAGGTTCCCGTCACCGCGGTCCAGCCCGCGGTGGACAGCGTGGCGAGGGTGGCCTCCGCCAGCACGGTCTTGCCGATTCCCGCCTCCCCGGCAACCCAGGCGACCCGCAACTGCCCGGCCCGCGTCGCCTCGGCGGCGTTCAGCAGCTCCGACAACTCGGTGAGATAGCCGGTAGCGCAATGGAACCCGTCGGCAGCCCCGGGGGCGGCGCTGGTTTTCGCGGTCTCGATGCCCGGGCTGGAGACCGGCGCGGGAGCGGCCGTAACCGTGGTGGTGGCAGGGGGTGCGGCGGGGCCGGTGGGGCGGCGGTCGTGAGCCGGCAGGGGTGGGGTCTGGGCGAGGCCGGCGGAGTGATTGAGAATCGCTATTTCGAGTTGGCGCAACGCGGGGGAGGGATCCACGCCGAATAGGCCGCCGAGGAATTCGCGGGAGCGCCGGATGGTGGTGAGCGCCTCGAGCTGCTGACCGAGCTGGTATTGCGCGAGGGCGAGCAGGCGAACGATTTCCTCGCGGCCGGGATTGTCCTCGAAGAGCTGGCGGAGTTCGCGGACCACTTCGCCGGAGCGGCCCAGTTCCAATTCGGTGCGGGCATTGAGTTCGACGGCGGTGAGGTAGAGGTCGGTGAGCCGGTCGGCCTCGGCGCCGGCCCAGTCGGCCTCGGCGAAGGCCTCCAGCGCGGGACCGTGCCAGAGCGAGAGAGCGGCCTCCAGCAGGGCATTGCGCTCGGTGGGATCGGTGTGGATCTCGGGGTTGCTGACCAGTTCCTGATAGGTCCGCAGCTGCTGCTCGAAATGCCATGCGTCCACGGCGTTCTCAGGGATCTTCAGGGCATACCCGGACGACTCGGACACGATGAAGCGGGAGGGCGCACGCCGCGGGCGCTGGGGTTCGAACAGCCGCCGCAGATTGTGGATGTGCACCTGCAGTACCGCGGTGGCCTTGGGTGGCGGATGCCCGGCCCACAGGTCGTCGATCAGCCTTTCGGTGCTCACGACCTGGCCGTGCGCGACGATGAGGCGGCCGAGCACGGCGCGCTGCATGGGGGTGCCCAGGGGGGTGTCGCGACCGTCGACGGACAGCTGCAGGGGGCCGAGCACTCTCAGCTCCGCGCCTGCCATCGGTGTCCTCCTGCGACCGGAAGCGAACTGGTGATTCGCCGCAAGAAGAGCACTATCCCTCAAAAACCTGGAGATGCCAAAAGGTAGCCGAATGGTTGTCTGATAGTTATGGGCGGGCCGCGGCCATAAAGAAGACCGTGTGGTACGGAATTCAGTTTCCAATGCTAACGGTGCGAATGCGTCACACAACCCGGCCGGAAGTGGATCGCAAGAGTGGGCGGGAAGAATGCTTCTGACTGGAAGCAACCTTGAAGTTAAGGGGTGGTTGGTGTGACGAAGCCAGTGGATTTCCCCAGGGGCCTGGGAGAGACCGGCATCGAGCCCGAGAGCATCGGCATGTACGTGGACCGCGACGGCGATATCTGGGAGAAGCAGGACGATGGCTGGCGGCTGATTCTGCAGCGCGGCGTGTCCGTGGACCCGAAGTCCCTCTGGGATTGGACCGAGGGCCACGTCCGCGACTACGCGCCGTTCATGCCGGTCGTCGCCGGGCGCTGACGGTCTCCGCCGCGAGGGTGATCGCGGCGTGCAAATCGACTGCGGCACAATCTATTCGGGTACCGGCGCGCTATTCGGGTACCAGCGCGCCGCTCAGATGGTCGTAGGCCACCTGTGCGTGCAGCCGCACGCCGGTGACGAGGGTGTCGTCGTCGGCGTAGAAGTGCGGGTTGTGGTTCATGAAGAGTCCGCGCCCGCCGGGCACCGGCGTCGGCAGACCCGCGGCGTCGAGCTGCGTGTCCTGTACACCCAGCGTCACGTACAGCCCGCCATACCTGTTGACGAACTCCGAGACGTCGTCGTATCCGAGCGTGGCCCCCGTCGGCACCACCCGGTCGTCCCCGGCCACCCGGCGGAAGGTGGGCAGCCCGGCATCCATCCACGTCTGATCGTTGTGCACGGCGGGCACGTCCTGCAGGAAATCCACTGCGGCCGAACAGTTGTAGGCGGCCGCGGTGTTCGTGGCGAGCGTCCGCAGCCGTGTCTGCACCTCGCCCATGTCGTGCTCCACCGCGCAGCGGATGGTGCCCCACAGCGTCACGGTCTGGCCGATGATATTGAACCGCCCGACGTCCTCGACGTGCCCGATGCTCACCGTGACCGGGTCGAACGCGCTGACCTGCCGGTAGAGCTGCCCGATTCCGGTCAGGATCGCTCCGGCCGCCGGCATCGGGTCGATGCCCATCCACGGCGTGGACCCGTGTACCTGCTGGCCGGTGAGGGTGATCCTGGCCAGGCAGGAGGCCCCGAACTGGTTCCCGACCCGATATCCGATGTAGCCCTTGGGATATGGGGTGACGTGGAATCCGAACGCCATGGTCGGCGCGGGATCGTCGAGCGCGCCCTCGGCGAGCATCTCACGCGCACCGCCCTTTTCGTTCACCGGCGGGCCCTCCTCTGCGGGCTGGAACACGAAAAGTACGGTGCCCGGTAGCTTTTCGCGGACGCCGGCCAGGACAGTGGCCGCGCCCATGAGCATGGCGGTGTGGCAGTCGTGCCCGCAGGCGTGTGACACCGGGAACGGCCCGCCGGGGTACTGCTGATCGACCACGTGGGAGGCGAACGGCACCCCGCACAGGTCCGGCACCGGCAGTGCGTCGATGTCCCCGCGCAGCGCCACCACCCGGTCGCCCGCCTGCCCGCCGCGCAGCACACCGACCACCCCGTGCCCGGCGATGCCGGTGCGAACCTCGTCCAGGCTCAATGCTTTCAGGTGATCGCTGATCAGCGCCGCGGTGTTCACCTCGCGATTGGAGAGTTCCGGATGCTCGTGCAGATGCCGCCGCCGGCGCACCACCTGTCCGGCCACCGCAGCCGCGCGGGCATCGAGTTCGTCGTGGATCGCAGGCATCAGGACTCCGTTCGGTCGGTACTCCGACGACGGGGCGAGGGCCGGACCGATCCGAAACAAAGTCGTTACGGCCATTTGCCGTCCGCGCCGAGGCTACTACTGTGGACCCCGAGTTCGCCATCCGTTAGCTGACGCGTCGGCAGGCTCGTTGCGAACCCGAGTCCTTCCGAGCGTCACCCGAAGCCACGAGGTGACCATGACCCAGGGTTGGCCCAGTTCGATGGGTTCCTTCGACTCCTTCGACGATATCTTCAACCGATTCTTCGGATCCGGAATGTCCCGCCAGCCGCCGGTGCAGCGCATCGACCTGAGTCGTTTGCTGAGCGAGAGCGCCAAACAGGTCGTGGACTCCGCCCGGCAGGCCGCCCACGACTGGGGCAGCGCCGAGATCACCCCCGAGCACCTGCTCTACGCGGCCGCCGCCATCGAGCCGTCCCAGAGCATCATCGCCGAAATCGGCAGGGACCCCGAACAACTGCGCAAGCAGATGCGGACCGCCGCGGGCAGTGGCGTCGGCGCGCACGGCCAAGACCACGCCCTGGCCCTGAGCCCGGGCGCCAAGCTGGCCCTGCGCAATTCGCAGCGCAGCGCCGCCGAAGCGGGCAGCAGCTACATCGGGCCCGAGCACATTCTGCTCGGCATCGCGGGCGTGCACGACAGCCCCGCCGCCCAGGCCCTCTCGGGCGCGAAGATGCCCGCCGCCCAGACCGCCAAGGAGCCCTCCGACACCCCGACCCTCGACGAGTACGGCCGCGACCTCACCGCGGAGGCCCGGGCCGGCCAGGTCGATCCGGTGGTCGGCCGCGCCGAGGAGATCGAGCAGACGGTGGAGATCCTGTCGCGGCGGCGCAAGAACAATCCGGTCCTCATCGGTGATCCGGGCGTCGGCAAGACCGCGATCGTGGAGGGTCTGGCACAGCGCATCGTCAATGGCGACGTGCCTGCCACCCTGACCGATCGCCGGGTTATCGCACTGGACGTGAGCTCGATGGTGGCGGGCAGCAAGTATCGCGGCGAATTCGAGGAGCGGCTCACCAAGGTGCTCGACGAGGTGCGCGCGCACTCCGACGAACTGGTGGTCTTCATCGACGAGCTGCACACCATCGTGGGCGCGGGCGCCGGTGGCGAGGGCTCCATGGACGCGGGCAATATGCTCAAGCCCGCCCTGGCCCGCGGCGAACTGCACGCCATCGGCGCCACCACCATCGACGAGTACCGCAAGTACATCGAGAAGGACGCGGCCCTGGAGCGCCGCTTCCAGCCGGTCATGGTGTCCGAGCCGTCGGTGGTCGACACCATCGAGATCCTGCGCGGGCTCTCCGATGTGTACGAGGAGCACCACCAGGTGCGCTACCTGGACGAGGCGCTGATCGCCGCGGCCGAACTGTCCGACCGCTACATCACCGACCGCTTCATGCCGGACAAGGCCATCGACCTGGTGGACCAGGCAGGTGCGCGGGTTCGATTGCGTACGCGCACACCGGATCCCAAGGTGCGTGAGCTGGAAGACAAACTGGCGCACCTGAATCGGGAGAAGGACGCGGCGGTCGCCGGCGAGGACTACGAGCGGGCCAACAAGATCAAGGCCGAGATCTCGAAGCTGGAGAAGAAGACCGCCGACGAGGTGGACCGCACCGAGATCCCGACGGTCGAGATCACCGATATCGCCGAGGTGGTGTCGCGGCAGACCGGCATCCCGGTCGCCGACCTCACCACCGAGGAACGCGCGAAACTGCTGAAGCTGGAACAGGATCTGCACCGGCGGGTGGTCGGCCAGGACGAGGCCATCGTCGCGGTGGCCGAGGCGGTGCGCCGCGCCCGCGCCGGGCTCAAGGACCCCAACCGGCCCATCGGCTCGTTCCTGTTCCTGGGCCCCACCGGCGTCGGCAAGACCGAACTCGCGAAAGCCCTGGCGGAGGCCGTCTTCGGTGACGAGGACCGGCTCATCCGCTTCGATATGAGCGAGTTCCAGGAGAAGCACACCGTCTCGCGGCTGGTGGGTGCGCCGCCCGGATACGTGGGCTACGACGATGCCGCCCAGCTCACCGACAAGGTGCGCCGGCAGCCGTACTCGGTGATCCTGTTCGACGAGGTCGAGAAGGCGCATCCGGACGTGTTCAATGTGCTGCTGCAGCTGCTCGACGACGGCCGGGTCACCGACTCCAAGGGCCGCACGGTGGATTTCAAGAACACCATCGTGATTCTCACCAGCAATATCGGCTCCGATCTGATCCTGTCCGCGAAGGACGGCGACCTGGACTCGATCACGCCGCAGCTGGAGGAGCGGCTGCGCAGGCAGTTCCGGCCCGAGTTCCTCAACCGGCTCGACGAGCAGATCATCTTCCACCGGCTCGACAGGTCGCAGCTGCGCAATATCGTCGGCCTGGTGCTCGACGGCACCAAGCGGCGGCTGCACGCTCAGGACATCGGCCTGGATGTCTCGGATCGGGCCATGGACTGGCTGGCGGAGAACGGATATCAGCCCGAGTTCGGCGCCCGGCCACTGCGCCGGACCGTGCAGAAGCAGCTGGACAACGCGCTGTCGAAGAAGCTGCTCGAGGGCGCGCTGGCGCCCGGCGACACGGTGCGCATCGATGCCGACGGCAGCGGTCTGCAGATCGAGGCGATCCACCACACCGGTGGGAAGAAGACCGACGCCGAGATCACCGAGGAATCGGTCATGACCGTCGGCAAGGGCGGCAAGGTCAAGTCCGACAAGCCGGATGCCAAGCACGCCGGCGGAAATGGCCACGGCAAGCACAGCACGAAGGCGTCGGGCGGTAAGGCGTCCCCGACCAAGCACTGAGCACTCTCGCACACGAAAAGCGCCGCGCCGGAACCGATCCGGCGCGGCGGTCAGTTCGGTGGCCTGCGCCGGGACGTCGCACACCAGCCAGTGCCGCAGCCCGCTGTCCGTCGGCGCGTCCACATCGAACATGGTCACGGCGAAGCTCTCGGCGTCGCCGGGCGCGCCCGACCACTGCTATCGATCGGCCTGCCCGCTTGGGGGCGGTTGCATGCCAGTTTTGAATAGGCGTTAACTTCTGGTTATGGACCTTGATCGCGACGCCGCGCCGCTGCCCCTGGGCGACCTCGTCGCCGATGGGCCCTTCCCGCCGCATCACCCCGGCTGCTTCGGCTGTGGCCCCGCCAATCCGGCGTCCCCGCAGATCGCCTTCGGGCGTCGGGGCGACACCGTGCGCGGCACCTTCACACTGGACGAGCGGCATCAGGGCGCGCCCGGCGTGGCGCACGGCGGCATCATCGCCGCGGCCCTGGACGACGCCTGCGGCGCGATCCTGGTCCCGCTGCGCCAGCTCGCCGTCACCGTCAAGCTCGACGTCACCTTCTGTGCCCCCGCCCGCCTGCACCGCGATTTCGTGGTCACCGCGGTGCTCGCCGGACGCGAGGGTCGCAAGCTCTTCATCGACACCACGCTGACCGATGGCGACACTGTGATCGCCACCGGCCGGGCGATTTTCGTCGAGGTTGCACCGGAGCACTTCCTGAGTCTCGGTGCGACCCTCGGGGAGATGCCCACCATCGGCCTGTGACTTCGCGCAACCGCGGGGCTACAGGTACACCTGGGCGACAAGGCGCCGCGAGCGCGCCGACCCGGGGCCCGAGTACCGGAACCCGGGCGTAGGCCCGGTTGGCGTTCCTGGTGGAAATGATTCCGGCACGGCGATTTTCGGGAAATTGAATACGGTCCCGGCGCCGCACGGGAATTACTCGCGCGGCGCCGGTGCGCACGGGGTGATCGTCAGCCGACGGCGATCATGCGGGCCGCGTTGGCCGACTCGTCGTCCTTCTCCTCGTTGGCCGCCAATTCGGCGTGCACGCGGTCGAAGTAGCGGTTGATCTCGGCATTGGTGCGCTCGTCGTCCCAGCCCAGGTGCGGGGCGATGAGGCGGGCGATCTCCGGCGCCGCCCGCAGGCCGCGGTCGGGTACCTCGATGGAGATGCGGGTGCGGCGGGTGAGCAGGTCGTCCAGGTGCAGCGCGCCCTCGTGGGTGGCGGCGTAGACGGCCTCGGCGGCCAGGTAGTCCTCAGCGCCCGGAATCGGTTGGCCCAGTTCGGGAACCGCGGCGATGAGGTCGAAGATCTCCGCGGTCAGCGAGCCATAGCGGCCCAGCAGATGCGCCACGGTCTCGACCGGCAGCCCGGCCCGCGCCGCCACATCGGCGATGGTGTCGACCATGTCCTGGTAGCCGACCGCGCCCAGGATGGGCAGGTTCGCGGTCACCGACGGCGCGACATCGTTGCCGAGGCGCTCGGCGGCGGCGTCCACCACATCGGCGGCCATCACCCGGTAGGTGGTGTACTTGCCGCCCGCGATCACGAACAGGCCCGGGGCCGGTTCGGCCACCGCGTGCTCGCGCGACAGCTTGGAGGTCTCCTTCGACGCACCGGTCATGAGCGGCCGCAGGCCCGCGTAGGTGCCGACGATGTCGGCGCGGGTGAGCGGTTCGCGCAGTAGGGAATTGACGTGGTCGAGGATGTACTGCACATCCGCGGCGGTCGCGGTCGGGTGGTTCTTGTCCAGCGACCAGTCGGTGTCGGTGGTGCCGATGATCCAGTGCTCGGCCCACGGGATGACGAACAGCACGGACTTCTCGGTCTTCATGGCGATGCCGGTGTTCAGGTCCAGCTTCTCGCGCGGGACCATGATGTGCACGCCCTTGGACATGCGCACGTGGAACGGGAAGTCCACGCCGGTCATCTTGATCATGTCGTCGGTCCACACCCCGGTCGCCGAGATCACGGTCTTGGCCCGGATGCTGTGCTCCAGACCGGTTTCCAGATCCACGACCTTCGCGCCCACGACCTGCTCGCCATCGCGCAGCAGCCCGGTGACCCGGGTGCGGGTCAGCACGGTCGCGCCGTGCTGGGCCGCGGTGCGGGCGATCATCATGGTGTACCGGGCGTCGTCGACCTGCGCGTCGTAGTAGCGGATGGCGCCGGTCATGGCGTCTTCCCGGAGCGCCGGCGCCAATTCCAGTGCGCCGGAACGGCTCAGGTGCCGGTGCATGGGCACCGAGCGCGCGCCGCCCATGGTGTCGTAGAGGGCGATGCCGGCGCCGATGTAGAAGCGCTCGTAGTGCTTCTGCAGCGGGAACAGGAACGACACCGGGTGCACCAGGTGCGGGGCCAGCTTGTTCAGCAGCAGGCCGCGCTCCTTCAAAGCCTCACGGACCAGCGCGAAGTCGTACTGTTCCAGGTAGCGCAGGCCGCCGTGGATGAGCTTGGAGGACCGGCTGGAAGTGCCGGCGGCGAAGTCGCGCGCCTCGACCAGGGTGACGGACAGGCCGCGAGAGGCGGCGTCGAGGGCGGCGCCCGCCCCGGTCACTCCGCCACCGATCACGAGAACGTCGATTTCGGTGTCGCCGAGCGAATCAATCGCCCGGGCGCGGTAGGCGGGATCCAGTTGTGCGGACACGAAATACTCCTTGTTATCGGTGTTTCGAAGCTTGTGGGCCACCGGTCAGTCCTCGTCGTCGAGGTCGACCCAGTCGAGGGTGCGCGAGACGGCCTTGACCCAGCGCGCATAGCCGCGCTGCCGCTGTTCCTCGGTCATGGTGGGCTGCCAGTTCTTGTCCTCGTGCCAGTTGGCGACGAGTTCGTCCGTGCTACGCCAGAATCCGACCGCGAGACCGGCGGCGTAGGCGGCGCCGAGCGCGGTGGTCTCGGCGACCACCGGCCGGGAGACCGGCACGCCGAGGAAGTCGGCCTGGATCTGCATGGCGAGTTCATTGGTGGTGACGCCGCCGTCGACGCGCAGGGTGTCGAGCCGCACCCCGGAGTCCTGCTGCATGGCCTCGACCACGTCGCGGGTCTGGTAGCAGATGGATTCCAGTGTGGCCCTGGCGATGTGGGCGTTGTTGCTGAAGCGGGACAGGCCCACGATCACGCCGCGGGCATCCGGGCGCCAGTAGGGTGCGAACAGCCCGGAGAAGGCGGGCACGAAGTAGACGCCGCCATTGTCGGGCACCTGACGGGCAAGGGCCTCAACCCTTTCCGCGCCCGAGATGATGCCCAGCTGGTCGCGCAGCCACTGCACGGCCGAGCCGGTGACGGCGATCGAGCCCTCCAGCGCGTACACCGGCTTGTCGTCGCCGAACTGATAGGCGACCGTGGTCAGCAGGCCGTGCTCGGAGTGCACGATCTCGGTGCCGGTGTTCAGCATCAGGAAATTCCCTGTGCCGTAGGTGTTCTTGGCCTCGCCCGGCCGGAAGCAGACCTGGCCGACGGTGGCGGCCTGCTGGTCGCCGAGCACGCCCGCGATTCGCACCGCGCCCTTGAACGGGCCGTCGGGGTAGGTGGTGCCGAAGCCCTCGGGATTCGACGAGGGCGCGATGTGCGGCAGCATGGCGCGGGGCACCCCGAACGCGGCGAGCAATTCGTCGTCCCAGTCCAGGGTTTCGAGGTCCATGAGCATGGTGCGCGACGCATTGGTCGGGTCGGTGACGTGCACACCGCCGTGGACGCCGCCGGTGAGGTTCCAGATGATCCAGCTGTCGGAGGTGCCGAAGAGGGCGTCGCCGTTCTCCGCGTCCGCCCGCACGCCGGGGACATTGTCGAGGATCCACTGCAGCTTGCCGCCGGAGAAGTACGGCGCGGGCGGCAGTCCGGCGCGTTCGCGAATGAGATCGCCGTGGCCGGCCTTCTCCACCTCGGCCACTATGCGGTCGGTGCGGGTGTCCTGCCAGACGATGGCGTTGTAGTAGGGGCGTCCGGTGTGGCGGTTCCACACGATGGTGGTCTCACGCTGATTGGTGACGCCGACGGCGGCCAGGTCGCTCGCGGTGAGACCGGCTCCGGCCAGAGCGCTCTTGATGACGGTGCGGGTGCGCTCCCAGATCTCGTCCGGGTTGTGCTCCACCCAGCCGGCCTGCGGGAGAATCTGCTCGTGTTCGAGTTGATGGCGGGCAACCGCATTGCCGCCGTGGTCGAACACCATGAATCGCGTGGAGGTCGTGCCTTGATCGATGGCTCCGACGTACTGCGTCATCACGGTCCTTCCGGGAAGCTCGTCATTGAGTCCGTTTGCCCTGGTGAGACCGGTAACAGCCGGGCCCGGGCTCAACGTTACGAAGTGGAACGTGCCTACGGCAGGGGGCGCGTTCGACAATGCCGAACGGTTGGCTGATAGGTTACGGGCATGCCGGGTCCGATTCAGTCGATCGAGCGCGCCGCGGCCATGCTGCGGCTACTCGCGCGCGGGTCCGGGCGCATGGGAGTGGGGGAGATCGCCGCGGCGCTGGGGCTGGCCAAGCCGACCGCGCACGGCATTCTGCGGACGCTGCAAGGGGTGGGATTCGTCGATCAGGATCCCGTGACGGGCAAGTATCTGCTGAGTCCGGCACTGCAGGATCTCGGGTCCGGGCACCTGGACGCCAATGAGCTGCGTTCCCGTGCCATCAACCGCGCCGACGCGCTGGCCGCGCGCAGCGGGGAATCGGTGCGGATCGCCGCGCCGGTGGACGGGGGAGTGGTGGTGATCCACCACGTCTTCCGGCCCGACAATACCGAGCAGGAACTGGCGGTCGGAGAGGAATTGCCGTCGCACGCAACGGCGCTGGGCAAGGTGCTGCTGGCCTACGACGGGGAGCTCGCCGACGCGGCGCGCGACGGCCGGCTGCCCGCGATCACGCACCGCACCCTCACCGATCCGGCGGAGCTGCGGCGGGCCATCTCCGAGGTGCGGCGCACCGGCTGGGCCGGGGATATCGGCGAATACCGTTCCGGTGAGGCGAGCGTCGCCGCGCCGATTCGCTCCCGGGGTGGTTTGGTGGTGGGTGCCATCGGCATCACCGGGCCGGTCGACCGGCTCTGCGACGGGCAGCTGCGGTTCCGGTCCGCGCCCATCGCCCAGGTGCGCGACGCGGCCGCCGCGGTGTCCCGGGATCTCGGTGGCGCGCAATGACTTTTCCGGACAGGAGCAGGCTCGGATGACGCAACGCTATGTGCTCGCCATCGACCAGGGCACCACCTCCACCCGGGCCATCCTCTTCGATCAGCGGGCGCGGCTGACCGGGGTGGCGCAGCGCGAGCACCGGCAGCACTATCCGCGGCCGGGGTGGATGGAGCAGGACGCGCTCGAGATCTGGCGCAATGTGGAGCGCATCGTGCCCGCGGCACTGCGGGATTCGGGGATCACCCTGGAGCAGGTGGCCGCGGTCGGGATCGCCAATCAGCGCGAGACCACGGTGGTATGGGACCGGCACACCGGGACGCCGATCGGGCGGGCCATCGTGTGGCAGGACGTGCGCACCGAGGAGCTCGTCGAGCGGCTGCGGAAATCGCCCGGGGCGGAACGGATTCGGGAGCTGTGCGGCCTGCCGCTGGCCACTTACTTCGCCGCGCCGCGGCTGCGATGGCTGCTGGATCGCACGCCGGGACTGCGGGAGCGGGCCGAGCGCGGCGACGTGCTGTTCGGGACCATGGAGACCTGGCTCATCTGGAACCTCACCGGGGGAGCCGATCACGGGGTGCACGTCACCGATGTCTCCAATGCCGGTCGGACGCTGCTGATGAACCTGTCCACCCTGGAGTGGGATCGAGAACTGTTGCGGTTCTTCGATATTCCCAAGGCGATGCTGCCCCGGATCCAGCCCTCGACCGGTGAATTCGGCACGGCGCGGCGCGTGCTGCCGGGGGTGCGGATCGCGGCGGCGCTGGGCGATCAGCACGCGGCGCTGTTCGGGCAGACCTGTTTCGCGCCCGGCGAGACCGAATGCACCTACGGCACCGGCGGATTCCTGCTCATGAACACCGGGCGGGAGCTGGTGCGGTCCGAGCACGGACTGCTCACCACCATCGGGTACCAGGTGGGGCCGGAACCGGTGTACGCGCTGGAGGGGCCGATCGCGGTGACCGGCTCGCTGGTGCAGTGGCTGCGGGACAATATCGGGCTCATCGCCAGTGCGCCGGAGATCGAAACCCTCGCGGGCACAGTCGAAGACAACGGCGGCTGCTATCTGGTGCCCGCCTTCTCGGGGCTGTACGCGCCGCACTGGCGCAGTGACGCGCGCGGGCTGCTCATCGGGCTCACCTCGTACATCACCAAGGGGCACATCGCCCGTGCCGTGCTCGAGGCCACGGCCTGGCAGACGCGCGACGTGGTGGAGGCCATGAATGCCGACTCGGGACTGCAGGCCGGGGCGCTGCGGGTGGCAGGCGGGATGACCTCGGACAACCTGCTCATGCAGATCATTGCCGACGTGCTCGACATACCGGTCATGCGTCCGATCGTGGCGGAGACGGTGTCGCTGGGCGCGGCCTACGCGGCGGGCCTGGCGGTCGGTTACTGGCCGGATCTCGAGGGCCTGCGCCACAATTGGCGCGTCGCGGCGCAGTGGCTGCCGCGCATGGACGCCGACCTGCGCGCCGAGGAGTACGACAACTGGAAGCGGGCCGTGCAGCTTACCTTCGGCTGGCTGCGGCCCAACAAGCCGGTGCCCTGACGACGCGGAAGTCGTTGACCTAACGTGGCAGGTATGCGGCTCTACGTCGGTTGCGCAATGTGGACACACCCGGACTGGCAGGAGAAGCCGCTACCCCCTGCAGAACGCCTGCGCACGTACTCCTCCTGGTGCAATGCGGTGGAGGGCAACACCACCTTCTACGCGGTCCCGCAGCGGCGCACCGTCCAATCCTGGGCCCGCCAAACCGATCCCGACTTCCGCTTCGTGATCAAACTGCCCCGCACCATCACCCACGACCGCCGCCTCACCGGCATCGACGACGAGATGGCGGCATTCCTGGACGCCATCGAACCGCTGGGCCGCCGCCTGCACTCGCTGTGGGTGCAGCTGCCCGCCTCCTTCACCAATCTGCCCGCCCTCGCCGAGCTGCTCGACGGCCTGCCGTCGCACTACCGCTGCGCCGTCGAGGTGCGCCATCCCGCCTTCTTCGAAAACCCGCGCGCCACCGCCCAACTCGAACAGGTACTGACGGCCGCGGGTGCGGAGTGGATCCCGTTCGACACCACCGTCCTGTTCGACGGCCCGCCCGTCAGCCCGGCCGAGTACGAGGCCCGCTCCAAGAAGCCCAATAACCCGCGCCGCACCCGCGCCCTCACCGAATACCCCATCGTGCGCTATCACGGCCGCGACGACATCGCCACCACCGTCGCCGGCTGGCAGCCCTGGATCGACACCACCGTCGCCTGGCTGCGCGAAGGCCGCTCCCCGACCGTGTTCATCCACACGCCCGACAATGCCTCGGCCCGCACCCTCGCCCGCCGCTTCCACGCCGAGGTCCGTGCCCACCTCCCTGACCTGGAACCCCTGCCGGACCCCCTCCCCACCGACCCGATGACCCTGTTCTGACCGGACCCGCGGACCGTTCGGCGCGGGCCGAAGGATGGCGGCGGGACACTGGACCCATGGAACCGATCAGAGACGGCGATGTGGACATCTCCGGAGCCGCCCGCCTCCTGGCCGACCCGGCCCGGGCCCGCATGCTCACCGTCCTGGCCGACGGCCGCGCCCAGCCGGCCGGCGAACTGGCCCGGGCGGCGGGCGTCACGGCCGCGACCGCCAGCGAGCACCTGGGCAAGCTGGTCGATCAGGGCTGGCTGGCCGTCGAGAAGGCGGGCCGCCACCGCTACTACCGCATCGCACTCCCCGAGGTGGTCCAGGTCCTGGAAGCCATGGCCCTGATCTCGCCGGTCCAACCGGTCCGTTCGCTACGTGGCGCTCGCGCCAACCGCGACCTGAAGCTCGCCCGCACCTGCTACGACCATCTCGCCGGAGCCGTCGGGGTAGCGATCTTCGACGCCCTGCACGACGCCGCCCTGCTGAACGTGATCGGCGGCCACTGGACCGCCACCGACCACACCCACCCCCTCCTCGACGAATTGGCCATCACCCCAACCGATCTCCGCCATTTCGGCCGCCGCCCACCGGTCAAGGTCTGCCTCGACTGGTCCGAACGCCGCTACCACCTGGCCGGCGGCCTCGGCGCACTGATGCTGCGCCGCATGCTCGACAAAAACTGGTGCGCCGCCGGAACCACCCCCCGCGCAATGGCATTCACCCCCGCCGGCTGGGCAGCACTCGACCGTACAGCCGGCATCGACAAGACCGCCATCAGCTCCGACCCCGCCGGAACCGCCACCCCAGCCCCCGCAAAGGTCGTTCCACGCGGCGCCTGAAAGACCGGGCCGCGCACCTCCCACACGAACACCGGCAGGCACGCCATCTCCGGGTCGATCGACGCCGGGATGGTTCGGTCCGGGCCGAAGTTGTTGGGGGCCAGGGTGGAGGGCATGATCCGAACACTGGAAAAGGCGCGGACCGGGAGTGGTGGGCCGGCGCTGGCGGCGATTTCCGCCGGGTATTTCGTTGTCATTCTCGATGCCACGATCGTGAACATCGCGTTGGATCGGATGGCGGTCGGGCTGCATACGACGGTGACGGGGCTGGAGTGGGTGGTCGACGGGTATACCGTCACCGTCGCGGCGCTGCTCATGCTGGGTGGCGGGCTGGCGGATCGGTTCGGGGCTCGGCGGTCCTTTCAGGCGGGGCTGGGGTTCTTCGCGGTGGCCTCGGTGGGGTGTGCGGTGGCGCCGGAAGTCGGGCTGCTGGTAGCGGCCCGGGTGATGCAGGGAATCGGTGCGGCGCTGCTGATTCCGGCCTCGCTGGCATTGATCCGGTTCACGTATCCGGATGCGGCGGAGCGGGCGAGGGCCACCGGGATCTGGGGTGCGATCGGGTCGACGGCGGCCAGTTGCGGGCCGGTGCTGGGCGGCGTGCTTTCCGAAACCTTTGGCTGGCCCGCGATTTTCGCCATCAACGTGCCGGTGTGCGCGGTGACGGCGGTGCTGATCCATCGGGCAGCACCGTCTGTACCCGGTGTGGCGCAGCCGATTCCGGTGTCGGGGCACGTCGCGGCCGTCGTCGCCATGGCGGGAGTCACCGCCTTCGTGATTCTCGGCGGTGCCCGTCCCATGCGTCCGGAGCTGCTCACGGTCACGGTTGTGGCGGCGTCGGCAGGTCTGCTGCTGGGATCTGCGGCGGCACGCTCGGGTAAAGGGCTGCTGCCCAAGGGGCTTCGCCGCGAACGTGGTTTCACCGGCGGTGCGATGATCGGCCTGGCGCAGAACTTCGGCTTCTACGGCGAGCTCTTCGTGGTCGGCCTGTACCTGCAACGGCACCTGGGCTATTCGCCCGCGCTGGCCGGTGCGGCACTGCTGCCCGAGATGGCCGTCGGCATCCTGGCCTCCGCCCTGGGCGGCCGGCACGCCGCGCGCCGCGGCCCCCGGGTGGTCATCGTCACCGGTCTGACCATCGGCGCGACGGGGCTGATCGGCCTTGCCTGCATCAGCGCCCGGACGCCCTATCCGGTGGTCGCGATCCCCTTGCTGCTCATCGGTTTCGGTATGGCCTACACCATGCCCGCGGCCACCAATGTCACCGTTTCGGCTGCGGGCCCGGCGCACGCGGGGTTGGCCGCCGCCGCGTTCAATGCCGCCCGGCAGCTGGGTTCGGCGCTCGGTGTCGCGGTCCTGGGCGCGCTGATTCCGATCGCCCCCGATTCGCTCGCCATCCCGCTGGCGATCGCCGCCGCGGTCTACCTCGTCGCCGCCATCCTGGCCCGGTCGCTCCTCCCGGCGCTGGGTCGTCCGTGAATGCGGCAGGGTCGACCCTGAATGTGGACGCGGTAACGGCGGGGCGGGCTCGGCCCGCTCCGCCGTGTGCCACCGGATGATTCAGCCCACGAGGACCGGGGGTTTGCCGGAGCGCTGGGCTTCGCGGGCGAGCGCGCGGTCGCGCTGCTCCTCGAAGCGGACCACATCCTTGCGGAGCTTGTCGAGGAATTCGCCGAGCTCGTTGCGGCGCCGGTCGCCGGCAGGGCCGAAGTCGGTGCGCTCGAAGATGTTCCACTTCTTGAGGTTGGGGATCAGCACCTCGTCGAGGTGCTGGCGCAGATCGTAGATGCCGTGCTTGGCCATCAGCACGCCGTTGCGGCGGAAGTTGGGCATGCCCAGGCCGGGCATCTGGAAGCTCACCACGACATTGGTGATGGCATCCATGGCCTGGTCGGGCGAGAGGTCCAGGGCCGCGGCGCACATGTTGCGGTAGAAGAGCATGTGCAGGTTCTCGTCCGCGGCGATCCGCTGCAGCATGCGGTCCGCGATGGGGTCGTCGCACACTCTGCCGGTATTGCGGTGGGACACCCGGGTCGCCAATTCCTGGAATGTCACATAAGCGACGGAATGCATAAATCCGGCATCGGCCTGAATGAACTCGGTATCCGAGTACTTCCTGATCAGATGCGCGGGGTTGTACCCGTCGGTCATGTGAATCATTCGTGCCTGTTCCAGCGCCACCGGATCCACCCCCCGGGTGACCACCAGATAGTCGCGCATCACGATGCCGTGCCGGTTCTCCTCGGCCGTCCAGCGGCCCACCCAGGTACCCCAAGCCCCGTCCTGGGAGAAGTTCTCGGCGATTTCCCGGTGATAGCTGGGCAGATTGTCCTCGGTGAGAAGATTGGTCACCATGGCCGCCTTGGCAACCTCGCTGAGCTTCGACTGCTCGGGTTCCCAGTCCACACCTGCCATAGCTGCGAAGTTGCGACCGAGATCCCACGGCACGTAGTCGTGCGGGTTCCAGTCCTTGGCCATCGATAGGTGACGGTTCACGTTCTGCTCGGCAATCGGTTCCAGCTCGATGAGCAGCTCCAACTGCGTGAGACTCCTGGCCACGATCCTGTGCCCTCCCTCGAAATGGCTCGGCGCTGGGGGAATGATGTTAGGAGAGAAATGCTGGAGATCCGGCGATCGCCGTCGCGGCGAGGGGATCCGTGAAGTTGAAAGGGATGCCCGCGTGTCGCTTAACGAGACTGATCGGCTCCGCCTCGGATAATCTAGCTCAGTTCGCCGAATATTGGCTTCATACCCCGCCGATGCGTTCACGGCCGGGCTTGCTCGCTAGTTCCAAACCAGTCCTTGACAGCCATGCGGATCGCACGCTGGTTCGCCGAAGCATTGCTACGGAGAGTGAACATGCAGACGCCCCATCGCCGGCAGTACCCCAGTGTCGTGGTCACCGCGCTCGCGGCGACCACCTCGATCGCGGGCGACGTCGACTCGACGTGGAAGGGACTACTCAACGGGGAGAGCGGGATCGACGTCCTCGAGGACAGCTTCCTCGACGATTTCGGCTTACCGGTCCGCATCGGTGGTCACCTCAAGGTCTCGCCCGCCGGCCTGGTGACCAATGCCGAGGCCCGGCGCCTGTCCTACGTCGAGCAGATGGCGTTGGTGCTGGGTCGCGAGGTGTGGGCCAATGCCGGCAGCCCCGAGGTGGACCAGGATCGCCTCGGCGTCTCCATCGGCACCGGGATCGGCGGCGCGGAGATGCTCATGTCCGCTCGCGACAAGCTGGTCAACGGCGGCTACCGCAAGGTGGTCCCGAACACCGTGCAGGCCGTGATGCCCAATGGCGCGGCCGCCTGCGTCGGTGTCGAGCTGGGCGCGAGGGCCGGTGTGTGCACTCCCGTTTCGGCTTGTTCGTCCGGTTCGGAGGCAATCTGCAATGCCTGGCGCATGGTCGTGATGGGCGACGCCGACATGGTGGTCACCGGCGGCGTGGAGGGCTCCATTCAGGCGCTGCCCATCGCCGGGTTCTCCATGATGCGCGCCTTGAGCACCCGCAACCACGACCCCAAGGGCGCCTCACGGCCGTTCGATATGGACCGCGACGGTTTCGTTTTCGGTGAGGCGGGCGCGCTCATGGTCATCGAGACCGAGGAGCACGCCAAGGCCCGCGGCGCCACCATCCACGCCCGCATCATGGGCGCGGGCGTCACCTCCGACGGCTTCCACCTGGTCGCCCCCGACCCCGAGGGCACCGGCGCGGCGCGTGCCATGTCCCGCGCCATGGAGTACGCGGGCCTGTCCAAATCCGATGTCACGCATATCAATGCGCACGCCACCGCCACGCCCATCGGCGATACCGCGGAGGCGAACGCCATCAAGCAAGCTGTCGGCAATCACGCTGCGGTGTACGCGCCGAAATCCGCCCTCGGGCATTCCATCGGCGCGGTCGGCGCGCTGGAGTCGATCATCACCGTCCTCAGCGTGCGGGACGGAATCATCCCCGCCACACTGAATTTGGAGAATCAGGACCCCGAGATTGACCTGGATGTGGTGAAAGGCCAGGCCCGGCCGGGTCGCTACGACTACGCCCTGAACAACTCCTTCGGCTTCGGCGGGCACAACGTGGCCATTGCTTTCGGCCGCTACTGATCGCCCCGGCCGTACGCGGTACCTCCATCGGCCGTAGGCAGTGACGCCGGATTCCGGCACCTGCTAGAGTTCCCCAGCCCCCAGCTACATTCGGGCTTTCGTGTCGATCTTTGTTCGGTGTCACTGCACAGTTCTGACGACTGTGAGTTGAAAAAGGATAGGGAATGATCGGCGAGACCATCGATGACTATCTGGACGAGCACGGCAACATCAAGATCCCTGACAGCCAGACCATGGTCGACCTGCTCGACAAGCACGCCGCGGCCAACGGGGACGAGCTCGCCTACCGCTATATCGACTATTCACGCGAACGCGACGGCGAGTACCACGACATCACGTGGAATCGCTTCGGCATCCGGCTACGCGCCGTAGCCGCCCGACTACAGCAGGTCACGCAGCCGGGCGACCGGGTCGCCATCCTGGCGCCGCAGGGACTCGACTACATCGTGGCGATGTACGCCGCGGTGTACGCGGGCAATATCGCGGTACCGCTGTTCGATCCGGACGAGCAGGGGCACACCGACCGGCTTTACGCCGTGCTCGAGAACTGCATGCCCGCGGCCGTCCTGACGGTCGGTGCGGCCGCCTCCGGGGTGCGCGAGATCTTCAAACACCTACCCGCGCCGCAGCGTCCGCGCATCGTGGCGGTCGAGGCGATCCCGGACGGCGTGGGGGAGAGCTGGGTGCGGCCGCACCTGCAGATGGACGATGTGGCCTACCTGCAATACACCTCGGGCTCCACCCGTACTCCGGCCGGCGTGGAGATCACGCACCGGGCGGTCGGCACCAACCTGCTGCAGATGATCGATGCCATCGGCATCACCGAGAAGGCCCGCGGCGTCACCTGGCTGCCGCTGTTCCACGATATGGGGCTGCTGACGGTCATCCTGCCCACCATCGGCGGCAAGTACATCACCATCATGTCGCCCAGCGCCTTCGTGCGCCGGCCCTACCGCTGGATCAAGGAGCTGGCCGCCCAGGAGGACGGCGCCGAGATCTTCGCCGCCGCACCGAATTTCGCCTTCGAGCACGCCGCGGTCCGCGGATTGCCCAAGGCCGGTGAGGAATTGGACCTGTCCAATGTCATCGGACTGATCAATGGCAGCGAGCCGGTGTCGGTGACCTCGATGCAGAAGTTCAACGATGCCTTCGCCCCGTACGGCCTGCCCAAGACCGCCATCAAACCCTGCTACGGCATGGCCGAGGCCACGCTGTTCGTCTCCGCAACCAAGCGCGAGGACGAGGCCCGCACGGTCTGGGTGGACCGCACCCGGCTCAATGCCGGGCAGATGGTCGAGGTCGACGAGTACGCGGAAAACGCTGTGGCCCAGGTGTCCTGCGGCTACGTGGCGAAGTCCCAGTGGGCGGCCATCGTGGACCCGGACACCGGCGTGGAGAAGGCCGAGGGCGAGGTCGGCGAGATCTGGTTGCACGGTGCGAACATCGGTCGCGGCTACTGGGGCCGTCCGGAGGAGAGCCTTGCCACGTTCCACAACAGGCTCACCTCCCGGCAGCCCGCGAGCCACGCGGAAGGTGCGGCGGCGGACGGGAACTGGATGCGCACCGGCGACTTCGGCGCGTACTACGACGGCGAGCTCTTCATCACCGGCCGCGTCAAGGACCTGGTGATCGTGGACGGCCGCAACCACTATCCGCAGGATCTGGAGTACTCCGCCCAGGAGTCCAGCACCGCCCTGCGCCCGGGTTTCGTGGCGGCCTTCTCGGTCGCGGGGGATCAGCTCCCGGCCGAGGTGGTCGCGGTCGACACCGCCGCGCCGGCCTCCGAGCAACTGGTCATCGTGGCCGAACGCGGCACCGGCGCGGCCAAGCTCGACCCGGAGCCGATCACCGAGTCCGTGCGGGCGGCCATCGCCAAGCGCCACGGCGTCACCGTGCGGGACCTGCTGCTGGTTCCCGCGGGCTCGATTCCGCGCACCTCCAGCGGCAAGATCGCCCGCCGCGCCTGCAAAGCGGCCTACCTGGAGGGCACCCTCCGCGGTGGCCAGCGCCAGCAGGCGTTCCCGGACGAGACCGACTGACCGGGTTTCCCGGCGAGTGGCACACCTCCGGGAGGCCTCGAAGGTGTGCCACTCGGCGTTTCGGGTCGAGGGGATGCGTCAGTTATCGAGCTGTACCGAGGTGAGCTGCTCGGCGGGGTGGGCAGCACGCGCGGCCAGGGTGCGGGCGGCGGCATTCAGGCTGGTGCGGGCATCCGCATCGGCAACCAGGCCATCCGGTCCGATACCGCTCTGGAGCACGGTGATGCGGCCACAGGCCGCCTCGACCAACTCGGCTCCGACGTAGCCGAGCACGGTGCGCAGGGTGGCCACGGCGGCCTCACCGCGGCCCTCGTAGGCGACGTTCACGTAGGCGACCGGCTTGTCGCTGAGATCGGCATTGCCGACCGTCCACTCGAGCAGGTTCTTCAGGCTGCCGGGGATCATCCCCGCGTATTCCGGGGTGCAGAACAGCACCGCGTCGACCTCGGCGAGCTGCCGGTGCAGGGCCTCGACCACGGGCGGCTCGGGCTCGTCACCGGGGATGAAAGCGGGCAGGTCGAGCAGGCCCTGGTACCGAACGGCCTCGAAGTCGGACCCGGCGTCGGCGGCGATCGAGCGCAGCGCGGCGGTGTTCGTCGAGCCCTCGCGAGTGCTGCCCGAAATCAACAGGATGCGGGGAATAGTCACAACTGCGCCAACACGGCTGGGGCCGGGAGTATTTCGAGGTCAGGGGGTCGTTGACTCTTATGCGCCGTCCCACCGAATGGGAGTTGTTGTGACAAGAGGTGTCGCTATCTCTCATAGTGGGTATGGTTCCGTTCAACCGAACTGTCCGGGACAGCTGAAGCCACCCCTCAGGTCCGGTTGTACGACAACTGCATAACGCGAGTGTGTGCAAGAAGGGCAGGCAACGATGACTGCGAACACCAACCGCCTCGACGAGGCGGCGGTCGGTGCCGGATATCCCGGTGCGTTCGAACCCGGCAGGCTGCTGGCCGCCGAACCGATGACCGCACGGATGCTGCCCGGGGTTCCGCTGCCTGCTCGCGCCTGGCGCATCAAGTACACATCGACCACCGCCACCGGAGCTCCGACGCAGGTCAGCGGCACCGTGCTGGTGCCGAACACGCCGTGGCGCGGACCCGGTGCGCGCCCGCTGGTCGGGTACGCCGTCGGCACGCAGGGCCTGGCGAACACGGTCGCCGCCGCGTCCTGGCAGCTGCGGTTCGGGCTGGAGTACGAATCGGTCTTCCTCCGCGCCGCCCTGCGCCACGGCTGGGCGCTCGCCATCACCGACTATCCGGGCCTGGGCACTCCGGGTCTGCACCCGTACGTCATGGGCCGCGCCCTGGGCCCGGCTGTCCTGGACAGCATGCGCGCCGCGCGCCGGCTGCCCGAGGCGGACCTGGATCCCGATGGCCCGCTGGGCATCTACGGCTACTCCGAGGGCGGCAATGCCGCGGGCTGGGCGCTGCAGTTGCAGCCCGACTATGCCCCTGACCTGCCGCTCGCCGGCGGCGTGGTCGGCTCGGCGCCGGCCGACATGGTCGACATGGTCAAGTTCCTGGACGGCACGCCCTACGCCTTCCTGCTCTTCTACGGTGTGCTCGGCATCGAGGCCGCCTATCCGGAACTGAATGTGCTGCAGCACCTCAAGCCGCAGGGCCGCGCCCTGGCCGCGCTGTTCCGCCACACCCATGTCGCCGCCGCGGCCGTGCTCGGGATCGGTGCGGGTCTGATCGTGCCCACGAAGGTGTCGACCTTCTGCCACCGGCCCCCGTTCGACGTGCCCGAGGTCAAGGCCCGGCTGCTGGAGAACCGGCTGGGCGGAATCGCGCCCGCCACACCGGTTCTGGTGGCCGGCGGCACCAGCGAGCAGGTCATCCCGTATCCGCAGGCCGTGCGCCTCGCGGAGGAGTGGGAGGCGCTGGGCGCGGATGTCACCATGCACACCATGCGGGGACGTGAACACATCGGCGGCGCAATGGCCTTCGCGGGACCGGCCATGCGGTTCCTCTCCGAGCGTTTCACCGAGGAGGCCGACGCTCCGGTGCTGCTCCGCGGGGCGTAATCATCGAGAAAGGGCCGGGATCCACCGACGGATCCCGGCCTTTTCTCGCGAATCTCAGCCCGCGACACCCCAATGCAGGACGCGCGAGGTGAACAGCACCAGTCCGAGTGAGACCACCGCGACGGTCACCAGGCCGACCACGGCGACCACCAGCGGCCGCCAACCCGTGCGGGCCAGCTCGCGGATATTGGTATTGAGCCCGACGCCCGCGAAGGTGAGCAGGAAGGCCCAGCGGGACACATTGGCCAAATTGGTGACCTGCTGCCTGCTCAGCCAGTGGAAGGTCGCCACCGCGGACACGGCCAGGAAGCCCAGCACGAACTTCGGGAACTTGGACCACACGAACACCGCCTTCGCCCGCAGCCCGGGCGTGATGGCCTCGGCCTCGCCGCGCGCGGCCCAGTAGGCCGCGAAGCCCAGCACCACGAACCCGATGAGGGCATTGCGGGTGGACTTCACCAGTACCGCGATCTTGCCCGCGTCATCGGAGAACAGATATCCGGTGGCGGTGGTCTCGGCGGTATTGTCCACGGCCAGGCCCGCCCACAGCCCGAACTCGTGATCGCTGAGCCCGATGGCGTGCCCGAGCGGCGGCAGCGCGAACAGCGCGACGGCGCCCAGCGCGAGAATGGCCGCGATGGCATAGCCGACATCGGAATTGCGGGCCCGGATCGCGCCCTTGCCCGCGATGATGGCCGACACCCCGCAGATGGCGGTGCCGATGGCCAGCAGCGATCCGAGCTTGCCGGACAGGCCCAGCCAGCGTGCCACCGCCAGGATGATCGCGCCCGACACGGTCATGTCGACCAGGATCTGAATGAAACTGGTACCGCCCAGCTTCGCCACATCGCCGAGCACGAAGCGCGAGCCGAGCGCCACGATGCCGACTTTGAGCCAGAACTCGTAGGTGCCGACTCCGGGCCGGAAGATCGGGTGCAGGCCAACGGTATTGGTGATGAGCAGGCCGATCAGGATGGCCCACAGCACGTATTCGATATCGGGGACGGTCCAGTGCTGATGCTTGGCAGCGGCGTTCCACCAGATCTGCGCGTACTTGCCGAGCACGCCGACCGCGATGAGCAGCAGAATGCCCGGGACGTAGCCGAGCAGGCGGGCAACGGTGAGCGGACCCGAGGGCTCGTCGAAGTCGGTTGCCCCGGGGTCGGTTTCGGCGTTCTTTCCGAGATTCACGGTGGTGTCACTCACGGCGTCACCACGGAATCTTCGGCAGCACGTCGAACACGGCGAGCACGGTCACCACGCCCGACACGACCACCGACCACCAGTCGGCACCCAGACGTCCGAGCGTGTCGGGCCACGACGGCCGGGCGGCGGATGTCTCCGGCGCGGGATTGGGACTGTTCACCAGGGGCCTCCAGGTCGAGAAAGCGCAGTACAGCAGGTCTGCACTATGGGATGCCCGGAGGATTTCGGACAGCGTTGGAATCGGCCTGATTCCAGCCCGGTCGCGCTGTTTCCGCTCAGTCGCGGAGGTGCGCGCGCCGATGCGCGGCCGGTGTGGTGCCGGTCCAGCGTTTGAACGCGTGGATGAACGGGGTGGCCTCGGCGTACCCGAGCCGAATGGCGATGTCGTCCACCGACAGTGGCGTCGCGGTCAGCATCTCCTCGGCCAGGGTGCGGCGCACCTCGTCGAGCAGCGCGCGGTAGGAGGTACCGGCCGCCTCGAGATGGCGGCGCAGCGGGCGGGCCAGCAGGCCGGGGTCGATGCCGAAAACGGTGTGCGGGCAGTCGAATCGCGGTCGCACGCCGAACAGCGATTCCAGTCGCTGCCCGGCATCGGTTCCCGGATAGCCGAATTCGGCGCGGGTGTAGTCGACGCACGCCCTCAGCAGATCGCTCATCACCCGGTGCATGGCGATGATGTCCCGCTCGACCAGGAAGCGCTGCACGTCGGCGGGCACGGTGGACCGATTATGGCCGAAAGTGTTGATTTTGTGGCCGTCGCTCTTTCATCACGGGATATGCGCAGGTCGTAGCGTCGGACCCGAGCACATCGAGGTGAGGAGAGGGACGCATGACCACCAGCCCTGGTCCAAGCGATGCGCGCTGCAGGCGGAGATCCAGCGGTACCTGCGCGGGCTGGCCGAGAAGTACGGGCTGCTCGGCCGGATCCGCTTCGGATCCGAGGTCACCGCGGCCGAATTCGACGATGCGACCGGCACGTGGACGGTGCGGCTGGCCGACGGCGCCGAGCTGCGCGCCGGCATCGTGGTCTCGGCGGTCGGCCAGCTCTCCCGCCCGGCGGTGCCGGACCTGCCCGGCATCGAGACCTTCACCGGCGCCGCCTTCCACTCGGCGGAGTGGGATCACGACGTGGACCTGCGTGGGAAGCGGGTGGCCGTGATCGGAACCGGCGCCAGCGCAGATACCGCCGCGCGACCCGCCGCCTGCACCCCGCCGACTACCGGCTCACCCCGGTCGCCCACGCAGAATCTCAGGAGTAGCAATGCGATTCGACTACGACGTCCTCGTCATCGGTTCCGGCTTCGGCGGCAGCGTCAGCGCCCTGCGGCTGACCGAGAAGGGGTACCGCGTCGGTGTGCTGGAGGCCGGCCGCCGCTTCGAGGACCACGAGTTCGCGAAGACCTCGTGGCGGCTGCGGCAGTATCTGTGGGCCCCGGCCCTGGGCTGCTTCGGAATTCAGCGGCTGGCGCTGCTGAACGACACCTTCGTGATGGCGGGTGCGGGTGTCGGCGGCGGCTCGCTGGTCTATGCCAACACCCTCTACGAGCCGCCGGACAAGTTCTACGCGGACCGGCAGTGGGGTCACATCACGGACTGGAAGGACGAGCTCGCCCCGCACTACGACCAGGCCAGGCGCATGCTGGGCGTGACGGCCAATCCGGCGACCACCCCGGCGGATCGCGTGCTGCGAGATGTGGCCGAGGGGATGGGAATCGGCGACACCTACCAGCCCACCCCGGTCGGCGTCTTCTTCGGCGGACCCGGCCGCCGCCCCGGCGAGGACGTGCCGGACCCGTTCTTCGGCGGCGCCGGGCCGGACCGGCGAACCTGTACCCACTGCGGTGAATGCATGACGGGCTGCCGGCACAATGCCAAGAACACGCTGGTCAAGAACTACCTGTACCTGGCCGAAAAGGCCGGTGCCGCCGTGCATCCGCTCACCACGGTCATCGATGTGCGACCGCTGAGCGGCGGCGGCTACGCGGTGGAGACCGTCCGTACCGGGCGCGTGGTCCGCAGGCAGCGTCGCGAATTCACGGCCGAGCACGTGATCTTCGCCGCCGCCTCGCTCGGGACCCAGCGGTTGCTGCACCGGCTGCGGGACAAAGGCTCGCTCACCGGGATCTCCGACCGGCTCGGCTATCTGTCACGCACCAATTCCGAGGAATTACTCGGTGTGCGCAGCCGTGACGAGCACGCGGACTACACCAGGGGCGTGGCGATCACGTCCTCGATCCACCCCGACCACGACACCCATGTCGAGCCGGTGCGCTATGGCAAGGGCAGCAATGCCTTCGGCGTGATGAGCACTCTGATGGTCGATGATCAGGGCGATACCCCGCGCTGGCGGCTCTGGTTGCGAGCGGCCGGCCGTCGGCCTCGCGACGCGGTCCGGGTGCACAATTCGCGGCACTGGTCCGAGCGCACCATCGGTCTGCTGGTCATGCAGTCGGTGGACAACTCCATCACCACCTACACCAAGCGTGGGCTGTTCGGCCGCCGCATGACCACCAAACAGGGGGAGGGCCAGCCCAATCCGACCTGGGTCCCCGCCGGGCACGAGGTCGCCCGCCGGGTGGCGGACGCCATCGACGGCATCCCCATCGGCGCCAGCTCCAGCATTCTGAAGATCCCCATGACCGGACATTTCCTGGGCGGCTGCGCCATCGGCGACTCGCCCGCCACCGGCGTCGTCGATGCCTACCACCGGCTCTACGGTCATCCGGGCCTGCACGTCATCGACGGCTCCACCATCTCGGCCAACCTCGGCGTCAACCCGTCGCTCACCATCACCGCCCAGGCCGAACGCGCACTCTCGTTGTGGCCCAACAAGGGTGAGCCCGACCCCCGCCCGGAGATCGGTGCGGCCTACCGCCGTATACCCCCGATTCCGCCCCGCAACCCGGTCGTCCCGCCCACCGCCCCGGCCGCCCTGCGGCTCCCGCTGGTCGGCTTCAACGAGGGTTCGAAGAGGCACGCGGAGGCCACCCGGGAAAGTCGTTGAGCTGCAATGGCGAAAGGGCGGGCGCGGGTGCGCCCGCCCTTTCGTGGCGGTGGAGCGGGTTCGGTCAGAGCGCCAGCAGGCGAGCCTTGGCCTCGTCGTATTCGCGGATGAGACGTTCGACGACATCGGCGGCCGGGCGGATGGCGTCGACGGCGCCGATGCCCTGGCCGGAGCCCCAGATGTCCTTCCACGGCTTGGCGCCGGGCGTGTCCGATTCGCCGGTGCCGAAATCCATGGCGGACGGGTCGGACTGGCCCAGGTTGTCGGGGTCCATGCCGGCGGCGGTGATGCTGCCGCGCAGGTAGTTGCCGTGGACGCCGGTGAAGAGGTTGGAGTAGACGATGTCGCCCGCGCCGGAGTCGACGATCATCTGCTTGTAACCGGGCACCGCATTGGCCTCGTCGGTGGCGATGAAGGCCGAGCCGATGTAGGCCAGGTCCGCGCCCGCGGCCTGCGCGGCCAGGATGGAGCGGCCGTGTGCGATGGACCCCGACAGCAGCAGCGGGCCGTCGAACCAGGACCGGATCTCCTGGGTCAGCGCGAAGGGGGACTGGGGCCCGGCGTGCCCGCCCGCGCCCGCCGCCACCGCGATCAGGCCGTCCGCGCCGCGTTCGACGGCCTTGTGCGCGAACACATTGTTGATGATGTCGTGCAGCACGATGCCGCCGTAGGAGTGCACGGCCTCATTGACATCGGGCCGCGCGCCCAGCGAGGTGATGACGATCGGCACCCGGTGCTCGACGACCGTGGCCAGGTCCTCCTCCAGCCGGTCATTGCTCTTGTGCACGATCAGGTTGACCGCGTACGGCGCCGACGGCTGCTCCGGATTGTCGGCGTCGTGCTTGGCGAGCTCCTCGTTGATCCGCACCAGCCACTCCTTGAAGAGCGACTGCGGCCGCGCGTTCAGCGACGGGAACGAACCCACGATGCCCGCCTTGGACTGGGCGATCACCAGCTCGGGCCCGGACACGATGAACATGGGGGAGGCGACCGCGGGCAGGCGCAGGCGCTCGGACAGGATGGGCGGCAGGCTCATTGACCAGATTCCTTCATCAAGGGGTTACCCGGCGTAGGTTACCGCTGCTAAGAAGTTCAGGCCGCGCGGGTTTCGGCCAGCCGATCGTGGCGGGCGTAGCTGCGGTCCGGATTGTTCACGAGGGCGGCCCGCCGCATCATGCGCTCGGTGGCGCGGCGGCCCAGCCGCTCGCTCAGCCGGGTTGCGCCCGGAATGATCCGGCGCGGCACCTCCAGCACGCCGTTGACGGCCGCCGTGGCCAGCACCGCCGCCAGGAAGACGCGGCTGTAGGGCATTTCCAGGAAGTCGGAGTTGGTCTTGCCCAGCAGAATTCGGCTGTAGGAGACCGCATACATGGTGAAGGCCCAGCGCAGCGCGCGGGAGCGCAGGCCGGGCCCGTCGAACCCGTAGACCGGGCCGAGCGCGGACACCAATGCCTTGGACAGCCGCCGCGAGTCCTCATCGGGCAGGAATTCGTAGTCGGCCTGCAGCCACAGCAGCCGCCAGGTGTCGGTCTCGTCGGCCGGCAGGATCTCGGGATCGAGCCCGATCACGTGGCCGACATACCGCCACAGGTGATAGACGGCCGCCTTCTCCTTCTTCGAGAACCGCAGCCCGACGGCATTGCACCCGGCAATCGTGGCCAGCGAGAACAACATCAGCGTGCCCGCGGTCAGGGACTGGTTGAGCGGCTGATCCCACTGCTCGTAATCCCAATCCGGCCGCCGGTTCATGCCCGCCCGCACCTGCGCGTGCATGATGCGCACCCGCACGGTGTTCTTGAATCCCGGCGCGAATCGCTGCAGTCCGCCCGGCGCGGTCACGTCGATCCACCAGGTCGCGGTCTCGACGACCCGGCGGGGCGCCATGGTCTCGGCCGACAGCCCGCCGGTGCCGACCAGCACCTTGCCCGCCCGCGAGGCGAGGTAGCCGCCATTGAGCGAGAACATCGACAGGGCCAGGTTGGTCGCCCACGGCCCGACCCGGCCGCTGACCCGCGCGGCCCGGTCCATCTTGTCCTGGTCGAGCCAGAACGGCACCGAATCGATGTGCGCGAAAAAGGCTTTCAGCTCGGCGGGCGCGTCCGGCACCGCGTCGATGCCGCGCTCCAGGGCCGTCTCGAACATGGCCCGGCCCTGCCCGGTCGGCAGTCGCCGGAACATCTCGACCACGGCGTCGGCCAGTGGGTCGCCCATCTTGGTGAACTTGCGGTAGGCGGCCTGCTGCTCGGGGGTCGGGCGGATATCTCCGGGGGCGAGGATCTTGACCCCGATATTGAACGGGAACTCCCGGAAGATCACCGGATCGGGCAATTCGGAACGCGTCATTGCGTGCCTCCTGGGTGAGTTCAGATTCTGGTGAAGGGCGTCACCAGAACTTTGGTGATAGTCTTCACCAAACCTTGCGGCATGGCAACAGACAGGGCGGAACCGTGGACATACCCCGTGGCCGATACGCCGGTCTCAGCGCTGATGAGCGCCGGAACCAGCGGCGCGAGCGGTTGCGCGAAGTCGCGCTGGAGGTGATCGCGGAGGAGGGCATCGGCGGCTTGAAGGTGCGCGCGCTGTGTGCCCGCGCCGGGCTCAACGATCGCTACTTCTACGAGACCTACAGCCACACCGACCGGCTGCTGTACGAACTGGTCGACGAGCAGCTGGCCGAGGTCGTCGCCGCGGTGATGGGCGTCATCGCCGCCGCGCCCGCCGACACCCGGATCCGCCTGCGGGCCGTGATCGAGGCCGGTGTCACCGCCATCGCCGATCATCCCGCCCGCCGCCGGCTGGCCATCGACATGCAGACCACCGACGAATTGCGCCGCCGCCGTACCGAACTCATCGACGTGGTCGCCCAGGTCATGCTCGATCAAGGGCGCGAACTGCTGGGCGACGCCGCCGTCACGGGGGTGCAGGCCGAGCTTGCTGCCCGCACGGTCGCCCACGGCGGACTGGAGATCCTGATCGAATGGCTGCGCGAGGAGTTGGACATCGACCGAGCCCAGCTCATCGACTTCCTGGTGGCCATGATCCTGACCGCGTCCGAGATCACGACCACCGTGCAACGCGAAATGGCTTCCAACTGAGTCCCTTTTCGGCGGCGCGGACCTTGCGGTAGACGCGCCTGTCGTAGCGCAGCGGCCGGGGAATCAGGGGCCAGGTCGTCCGGACCGCGCCGGCGAAGACCCGGAAACCGAACTGGTCCAGGCGAGGTGCCCGACCGCCCGAAAAACCCTGACCATCGGTCACGTCGCGGCAAATCGCTTCCGCCGCCACATGATCACCACGCTGACCACCAGGCACCAGGTCGGCAGGATCCAGGCGATGTGGATCGAGACCGTCACCGCGACCAGCATGAAAAGCGCTGCCACCGTGGACAGGATCGTCAGCCACTTCGGGAATGCGCCGGTGATCCGCGCCAGGTTCGCCAGGGAGAGCATGAACACCGCCGCGATGCGCGGCGCGACGATGGTCATCAGGATCATGCCCAGGCCGTGACCGACCGGGTACGCGTCCGCGGCGGCCTTCGCGCTCACCTGCTGCGCCAGTGTCGCCGGCACCGCGAAGGCGGCGACCGCGGTCAGGAGGACGGTGATGAGAATCAGTCCGCTACCGAGGAATACGGTGGCGAAGAGCTGATCCTCGGCGCGGCCGATGCGGCGGCGAATCGTGCCGATGAACCACAGCAGGGCGATCGAGGCCATCACCATGATCAGGACGACGGCCGTGAGCTGATTCCGATGCCCGGCCATCCCGAACCACTGCTCCACGGTCGCGTGATCGGCACTCCAGCCCGGAAGGCCGCGCAGCATCTCCACCGCGATGAAGGCGAGCAGCGCGAAGACGATTCCGGTCACTCCCATGGCCTCGATGGACATCGCGCGGCTGGATCCGGGCGTGGTCTGCACCGGCGAGTTCATGCTCTTACTCCCTCATCCTCGATGGTGAATTCGGTGGTGGCCGAGTCGGATCCGGACCGCCCCCGCGGGTGTCGAGGCGGCCCGGTGGTCTCCCGAGCGTCAGGGCACGACGATCGTGAAATTGGGATCGGCCTTGTCGAGCAGACCGGTGAGCCGCTTCCACACCCCGGTATCGCCCTTGGTCTGCAGGCTGTCGAACTTCCCTGTCGCCATCAGCTGCAGCAGGCCGAGTTTGGTGAGGGTGATGTCGAGATCGGCATCCCGCTTGCGGGTGGCCGGATGGTGGATGAGCGCCCCATGGCTCAGCTCCATTCGGTACTCCTCGCCACTGTCGGTGAAATGCCAAGCGATGCTGAACTTCTCGTCCCACGCCTGGGATCCGACGATGTTCAGCGACAGCGTGTCGAACAGCTGGGTGATGCTCATGGCGAGGGCTACCGCCTGGCTGGCGGCGATCGCCGTGGGGGCGACGCCCCGGCGGAGTTCCTGTGCGCCGGTGAGGAAACAGTTGCGCCAGGTCGCGTTCTCGGAACCGAGGCCGAGCTGCTCGAACACCGCCGCCAGGGTCTCCTTGGCCTCGGCGTGGGACGGGTCGGCGAAGACCGCGTGGCTGCCGAGTTCGGCCGCGAAGCGCAGATCGCCCTGGTCCACGAACTCCTTCACCTTGGCGACGGTCGCGTCCACGCCGCCGAGCAGCCGCACGTAGCGGGCGGCCTGCTCCTGCGGCGGGTGCAGCCACAGGTGCGCCGGATTGGCGTCGTACCAGCCGAGATAGCGCTGGTAGACGGCCTTCACGTCATGGCTGATGGAGCCGTAGTACCCGCGGTTGTTCCACTGTGCGGCCAGGTCCGGGGCCAGCGGGAAGTTCTCGGCGATCTCGGTTCCGATCTCGCCCTGGTTCATTCGCCGCACGGTCTGGTCGTGCAGGTAGGCGTAGGTGTCGCGCTGCTGGATCAGGAATTCCACGATGCTGTCCCGGCCCCAGGTCGGCCAGTGGTGCGAGGCGAACACGACATCGGTGCGGTCGATGAACATCTCGATCGCCTCGGCGATGTACCGCGACCACATGCGGGCATCGCGGACCTGCGCGCCGCGTAGGGTGAGGATGTTGTGCAGGGTGTGGCAGGCGTTCTCGGCCATGCACAGCGCATTGCGGTCGGGCAGCAGGAAGTTCATCTCGGCCGGCGCCTCGGTGCCGGGCGTCATCTGGAAGATGATCCGCACCCCGTCGACCACTTCCTCCTGGCCGGTGGCGGTGATGTCGAGTGTCGGTGCGAGCAGCCCGAATTCACCCGCCGAGGCGACCGGGCCCAGGCCCATGCCGACCAGCCCCTTCGGGTCGCGCGCCAGATTCGCGCCGGAGTAGTACATGCCGCGGCGCAGCATGGCCGTGCCGGCGTACACGTTCTCCGAGATGGCGTGTTCCATGAAGTGCTCGGGCGCGATGATCGGCACGGTGGTGTCCTGATCGACCACACCCAGGACGCCGCCGAAGTGATCGGCGTGCGGGTGGGTGTAGATCACCGCGGTGACCGCGCGGTCGCCGCGGTTCGCGCGGTACAGCGCCAGCGCCGCCGCGGCGGTCTCCGCGCTCACGAGCGGGTCGATCACGATGACGCCGTTGTCCGATTCGATCAGCGTCATGTTCGAAATATCCAGGCCGCGAACCTGATACACGCCCTCGCACACCTCGTAGAGGCCGTGCATCGCGGTGAGCTGGGACTGCCGCCACAGGCTCGGCGGGACGGTGGCCGCGCCGTCGGCCTTCAGGAAGTCGAAGGAGTCCGCGTCGTAGGCCACGCCGCCGCTCTTCCCCGGAATCACGGCGGGCGAGAGTCGCGCGATGAATCCGCGCTCGGCATTGTCGAAATCGGTGCGATCAACGGGTGCTGCTGTCATGTGCCACCTCACTGTTGGGATTTCCGACTGCCACGTCTTTCGCCAGCCTCACACAGAACGGGTGACCTTCCAGCAATTTGAGATAGGTTTGTTGCAGGTGGGTGCACAAGGTGAATTTGGTGCATTCGCGGAGATTCAGCTATCCAACGGATATCCAGCGGCCCGCCCGCGGTGGCCGCATTGACCCTGGACGAATCGTGACTCACATCTCAGGATGAGACCTTATCTTCATCGATGAGGAGTGGGCATGGTGACCGAGCAGCGCGTGGACTGGCTGGCGGGTGGCGTCCGGCGGTCGGTCGCCGCGGACCGGATCGTCGGGGTCGCGTCGGAACTGTTCCAGGCGCGCGGGTTCGACCATGTGGGGATGGACGAGGTGGCGAGCGCAGTCGGCTGCTCGCGGGCCACGCTGTATCGGCACTTTCCCGGCAAGGCCGCACTGTTCGACGCGGTGATGGCCAAATCGGCGATCGCGGTGGCGGAGCGGGTGGCCGCGGCGGTGCGGCGCTACGAGGGCCCGCGCCGGATCGTGGAGGCGATCCTGGCGTCGGTGGCGGCGGTGCGCTCGGATCCGGTGCTGGCCAAGGGATTCGCGGGCACCCGGGCGGGCGGCAGCGACGGGGCCTTCGCGAGCTCGCCGGAGCTGGGGCGGATCGCCACCCTGCTCACCGGGATCGCGCCGGATGACGAAGCGGCGCAATGGATTGTGCGCATGGTGCTGTCGCTGCTGACCTGGCCGCTGGCCGATGCCGCCAGCGAGCGGCGGATGGTGGAGCGCTTCATTCGCTGAGCTGGGGCAGCGGCAGCAGCGGCGCGTCCGGATCGAGGGTGAGGCCGCGGGCGGCGGCGGTGGCCGCGAGCGCACCCCAGGCGAAGGTGGTCAGTTCCTCGGCGAGTTCCTTTGCGGTGATGGCCGGTTCGTTGAGCCAGCGCAGCACACCCAGGCCGATCGCGCCGAGCATGGCATCCACCGCGAACTGGGTGTGGTCGCCGTTCGCGCCGCGCAGGCGCAGCACGCCGGAGAAGAAGTCCGCGACTGTATCGGACAGTGGGCGGCCGTCCTCGATCAGGCGGGTCGCGCCGAAGGCCGCGACCACATGTGAGCTGACAATGAAGCGAAACAGGTTGGGGCGCTCGGCCACCAGATCGATGTAGGCGGTCAGGGCGGTGCGCAGACCGTCGCGGACCGGTCCGGCGGGGTTCAGGTGCGGGGTGACCCGCTCGACGATGAGCTGCTGGACGCTCCCGCTCACCGCGGCCAGCAGTTCCACCTTGTCGCCGAAGAAGCGATACAGCTTGGGACGCGGTATACCAGCGGTTTTCACCACATCGTCGATGGACAGATCGGGGCCGTGGGCGTCGATGGCACGGATGGTGGCCTCGATGAGTTCGGCCCGGACCGAGGTGCGGTGCGAGTGCCAGCGGTCGTAGCGCGCATCGCCCTTCCTCTCGCCCGGGCGGTGACGCGGGTGGGAGGCCATGCGGCAGATTGTAATTCGATCCGTTACGGCACACCCCTTGTGTGCTGTCTGGGACAATCCTACACTGGGCATCACATCGAACATGCAGTACTAGGTACTTCGTGTTGCATCAAGGATGGTCCAGATGGCGAATGCCCTTCCGGCGCAGGCCTATCCCAAGGCCCGCCGCATCAGGTTCCGATTCGATCAGCGCGCTTCCAGCGACAAGTACTTCGTCGAAAACGACATGGTCTACAGCCATTTCGTGGCCGGTATGTCCGGCGGCTTCCCGGCGGGGGAGGAGTCCTTCATCCGTTCGGTGCGCCGGGTGGCCGACCGGGTCACCGATCCGATGCTCAAGAAGCGGGTGACCGGTTTCGTCGGGCAGGAGGCCATGCACGGCCAGGAGCACCGCAAACTCAATGAAAAGCTGGTCGAGCTGGGCTATCCCATCGCCTGGCTGGACTCCGAGCGGGCCAAGGAGCGCATGCTCTGGATCGAGGAGCGGGTGTCGCCCGAGGTGCACCTGGCCATGACCGCGGCGGCCGAGCACTACACCGCCGTGCTGGCGCAGCGGGTGCTGTCCAGCGACGAGATCCAGGCCGTTCCCGGCGATCCGGAAGTGTGGAATTTGCTGAATTGGCATGCGCTGGAAGAACTCGAGCACAAGTCGGTGGCCTTCGACGTGTTCCGCGCGGTCGGCGGCACCGAGCGCACCCGTATCGGGGTCATGCTCGCCATGTACTCGCTGACGCTGCCGCTGACCTATCTGAGCCTGGCGCTGGCCGTCGGGCGTGACCCGGCCGCGCGACGGCAGCCGAACCGCGTGGCGCGCGAGGCATACCGGTTGTTCACCGGCCCCATCTTCCGCGGGCTCATGCCGGAGCTGGGCAGGTACCTGCGGCCCGGCTTCCACCCCGACGACATCGACACCGCCGCACTGCTGTCCCGGTGGCAGCAGGCGCTTTTCGGGGCGGACGGTCAGCTCGTCGACCACGTGAAGTAGTCACAACCCCATTGCAAGAAAGGACCGGCCAATGGCGATCGGTCGGCAGGACAGCACGTCCCTCATGCCCTATCCGAAGGTGCGGCGCATGCGATTCCGGTTCGGCGAGCCCGAACCGATGGCGCATCAGTTCGTCCAGGGCGACATTCCCCTCACCCACCTGATTGCGGTGCTCTCGGCGGCCTTCCCGCCGGGCGAGGAATCCTTCATCCGCTCGGTGCGCAAATTCTCCGGTGAGATCACCGATCCCGTGCTCAAGAAGCGGGTGGCCGGATTCATCGGTCAGGAGGCGGTGCACGGGCAGCAGCATCGGCGGTTGAACGAGCAGCTCATCGAGAACGGCTTCCCCATCGTCCGCCTGTTCACCTTCGCACCCGGCGCGCTACGGGAGAAGGGTGTGGTCGCGATCGAGAACGCGGTGCCGCGGCAGGTGCATCTGGCGATGACCGCTGCGGCCGAGCACTACACGGCGACGCTCGCCAAGCGGGTGCTGGGCACCCAGGAGATCCAGGACATACCCGGTGATCCCGAGGTCTGGAATCTGTTGAACTGGCACGCTTTCGAGGAACTCGAGCACAAGTCGGTGGCCTTCGATGTGTTCCGGAGCGCCGGCGGGACCGAAATGGTGCGTATCGGCGTGATGGCGGGGATGTATGTCTTCACCATTCCGGTGGTCTCGCTCGGCGTGCTCGCCTCGATCCTCGGTGATCCGCGCAGCTGGCGGCCGTTGCAGGTGGTGCGGCAGTCGATTCGGCTGTACCGCGGGCCGATCGTGAAGGGGCTGCTGAAGGAGATGCGGCCCTATATGCGGCCGGGGTTCCACCCGGACGACATCGACACCGACGCGCTGCTCGAACGGTGGCGGCGGGAGCTGTTCGGAGCGGACGGCGAACTGCTGGACCGCATCGGCTGAGGGGGCGACATGCGAGCCGGCGACAAGGGTGCGCCGGTCGATGCCCGCCCGGAGCACGAGGTCATCGTGGTCAGGGCCGGATTCGGGGGCATCGGCAGCGGTATCGCCCTGCAGCGCAAGGCCATCCACGACTTCGTCATCGTGGACAAGTGGGACGGGGTGGGCGGCACCTGGCACGCCAATACCTATCCCGTGGTGGCGGTGGACATCCCGTCGTTCATCGAGATGTATTGGCAGAACGGCCATTTCAATATCGACCTATACCGCTACACGGTGGGCGCTCCGGCGGCGTCGGAGGCGGTCGTGCTCTCCGAGGAGGTCTCGTGAAACTCAGCAGTGTCGATCCGAAGCTGGTGGTCGTCACCGGTGCGGGCAGCGGGATCGGGCGGGCCACGGCGCTGCGGTTCGCGCGCATGGGATCCCGGGTGATCGTGTCGGACATCGACAAGGACGCGGCGCTGTCGACGGTGGCCGTCATCCAGTCGCAGGGTCAGCGGGCGGTCGCCATGCAGCTCGACGTCACCGCCCCGCACGCCTGGGCCACCTTCGCCCGGGACGTGCACGCCGATCACGGGGTGCCGGATGTGCTGGTCAACAATGCCGGAATCCTGGTCAGCGGGGCGTTTCTGGACCTCGAGCCCGAGGATTGGGAGCACCAGCTCAGCGTGAACCTGCTCGGTGTCGTGTTCGGTTGCCGGGCCTTCGGGCGGCTCATGATCGACGAGGGCAGGCGCGGGCACATCGTGAACATCGCTTCGGCGGCCGCGTTCACGCCGACGCCGGTCATGTCGGCGTACTCGGTGTCCAAGGCCGGGGTGAAGATGCTCACCGAGTGCCTGCGGCTGGAGCTCGCGCCCAAAGGCGTTGGGGTGAGCGCGATCTGCCCCGGCGTGATCAATACCGATATCGCCCGGCACGCAATCGCGGTGGGCGTCGATCCGCGGCTGCTGGAGCGCGGGCAGCAGCTCACCGCGCAGATTCAGGAACTGGCCGAGCGGCTGCCCTTCTCGCCGCTGAGCCCGGATCTGGTGGCACGGGCCGTGGTGCGCGCCGTCCGCTACGACCTGGCGGTGGTTCCGGTGCGCGCCGAGGCGTGGCTGGGCTACTTCATGCTGCGTATCGCGCCCGGCGTCAATCGCCGTATGACGCAACCGCTTTCGATGGAGCGCATCCAGTCCCTGGGGGAGCTGGCGTTCGGCAGGGGAGGACCCCGTTGAACGCACGCGCCCACCAGTTGAAGGTGCGCGAAGTCATCAGCGAGACCGCCGACGCGGTCTCGCTGATCTTCGATATCCCCACCGACCTGACCCGCCGCTTCGCCTACGCGCCGGGGCAATACCTAACCCTGCGCGTTCCCAGCGAGCACACCGGCTCGGTAGCCCGCTGCTACTCCCTGTCCAGCAGCCCGCACTGCGACGACCGGCCCACCGTGACGGTCAAGCGCACGCCGGGCGGATACGGCTCGAACTGGCTGTGCGACAACGTCTCCGCGGGCGACATCCTCACCGTCCTCGAACCGGCGGGCAATTTCGTGCCGCGCGCGTGGGACCGCGATCTGCTGCTCTGCGCGGCGGGCAGCGGCATCACGCCCGTGTTCTCCATCCTCAAATCGGCGCTCGCCATCGGGCGCGGCAATATCGCGCTGTTCTATGCCAACCGCGACCGGGAATCGATCATCTTCGCGAACCGGCTGCAGCAGCTGGCCCGCGGTTACCCGCGACGGCTGACAGTGACCCACTGGCTCGAATCCGAGCGGGGGCTGCCGTCCGCGCGTGTCTTCGCGTTGTGGGCGCGTCCCTACCGGCGTCATGGCGTCTACGTGTGTGGCCCGGCGGGTTTCGCGTCCTCGGTGGAGCAGGGCCTCGGTCAGCTCCGCATTCCCGGCCGGGCCATCCACCAGGAGAACTACCGCTCGCTCACCGACAACCCGTTCGAACACCACACCCCGGTGGCGTCCGAACCCACGCAGGTCGTGGCGACCGCCCCGGGCACGGCCGCCGCGGATGTCGCGACCGTCCGGGTCGACATCGACGGCGAAACCCACACCCTGCCGTGGCCGAGATCCGAGAAACTCCTCGATGTCCTGCTGAGCCACGGCATCGACGCCCCCTACGTGTGCCGCGAATCGGCCTGCGCCACCTGCGTCTGCAGCGTCAAGCAGGGTCGCACCCGCATGCTGATGAACGAATCCCTGATCGAAGACGAACTGGCCCAGGGCCTGACCCTCGCCTGCCAGACCCTGCCCGAATCGGACGACCTCCACATCGCCTTCGACCAGTGAGCGCCCGACGCAAGCCGCGCGTCAGGTCGACGTCAGGTCGATGTCAGTCGCGCCGGCGACAGTGATCACATGAACACCACCGCCGATGTCGGACTGCGCTACCTGCGCGGCGATCACGTCTTCGCCCAGCTGATCCGCTTCGCCGTGGTCGGCGGCGCCAGCAATATCACCTACCTCCTGCTGTTCCTGACCCTGAACAGCGCCGGTCCCCTGATCGCCAATATCGCCGGCTCGATCCTCAGCACCGTGATCGCCAACGAACTCCACCGCCACCTCACCTTCCGCGCCGCCGGCCGCGTCACCTGGTTCACCGCCCAATGGGAAGGCGGCGGACTGGC
This sequence comes from Nocardia sp. NPDC059154, assembly GCF_042755705.1. Taxonomy (NCBI): domain Bacteria; kingdom Bacillati; phylum Actinomycetota; class Actinomycetes; order Mycobacteriales; family Nocardiaceae; genus Nocardia; species Nocardia sp. NPDC059154. The sequence goes on along the minus strand of NZ_JBHZCS010000056.1, from coordinate 25,539 downwards.
CGTGATCGGCCTCCTGATCAGCACGGCCGCCCTGGCCGCCCTCGACTCCTATGCGCCCGGCCTGAGCCCCCTCGCCCGCGCGGCCGCCGTCATCGCCCTCACCGCGGCCATCGGCGCGCTCCGCTTCCTGGCCCTGCGCGGCTTCGTCTTCGGATCACCGTCCGCCGAATCCCCCGCGGGGCCCGAAGCACACCATGCCACGGAATCCGGAGACGCCCTTCGGTATTCGCGTCCGGGCGACGACGTGCGGTCGGCCTTTCTGATGGGTCCGATAATGGCCTGAACCTGCCGAACCCGCCCTGTCGTCGGCTTTCAGGCGCGGGTGAGTTCGGCTCGGGTGGCGGTGAGCATGGTGGTGATGGCGGCGGGGAGGGCTTGGGCGGGGTCGGGGGCGAAGCGGGGGGAGTGGTTGGAGGGGAAGTGGGGTGGGAGGGCGCCCTCGGTGAGCATGTAGGCCTGGTCCTCCTCGGTGAAGCGGGCGGGGTCTATGCCGCCGATGTGCCAGAAGACGGAGGGGGCGTGGGCCGCGGTGCCGAAGGCGCCGAAATCCTCGCTGCCGGTGATGGGGTGGTCCATGGGCATGACGGGGAGGCCGGCGGCGGTGAGGGTGGCCAGGACCCGGTCGGTGTCGCCGGGGGTGTTCTCGGTGACCGGGAAGTGATCGTAGAACTCGACTTTCGGCTCCTGGGGTGCGCCGGCGGCGGCCGCCTCGGCCTCGGCCATGCGCTGGATGCCCTCGACCATGTGGTTGCGCGAACTGTCGGTGAAGGTGCGCAGGCTGAGCAGGACCTCGGAGGTGTCCGCGATGATGTTGGGGCGGGTGCCCGCGTGCAGGGCGCCGGCGGTGAGGACCGGGCTGGCGGCGGTGGCGGTCTGGCGGGCGGTGAGCGATTGCAGCCGCACCACCAGGGAGGCCGCCATGAGCAGCGGGTCGATGGCGGTGTGGGGCTGAGAAGCGTGGCCGCCCTTGCCGACGAAGGTGATCCGGACCGAGTCGGAGGCGGCCATCAGGGTGCCGGGCCGGCTCAGGATGATGCCCGCGGGCAGCGGGCTCACATGCTGGCCGAGCACGATGCGCGGATGCGGAAAGCGTTCCAGCAGACCGTCATTGATCATGCCCTGCGCGCCCGCACCGGTCTCCTCGGCGGGCTGGAACAGCGCCACCACCGTGCCGGGCAATGGATTCGCCGACAGTTCCGCGCAGGTGCCGAGCAGTGCCGTGACGTGCACGTCGTGACCGCACGCGTGCATGACGCCGGGGATCGTGGAGGCGTAGTCGAGCCCGGTCTCCTCCTGCACCGGCAGCGCGTCCATATCCGCGCGCAGCCACACCACCGGCCCGGGACCACTCTGCAGCACGCCGACAACGCCGGTGCCACAGACGTTCTCGGTCACCTCCCAGCCGGGCAGGGCGCGCAGCTCATCGGCCACCAGGCGGGCGGTGGCGTGCTCCTGGCCCGACAGCTCCGGGTGGGCGTGCAGATGGCGGTAGACCTGCTGCCAGTGCTCGGTCATGTGAGACTCTCCTTCGTCGGGACGGTCGCCGAGGCGCGGCGGGCCAGCGTCGCCCGGAACGCGTCGGCGGTTTGCGGGACCACGGCCGCCGCCAGCAACGCCAGCAGCGGTCCGAGGGCCATGGCTTCGAAAGCCGTCGTGTACGAGACGTGATCGGTGATGACACCGAAGGCGAGCGGGCTCACCACACCCGCCAGCTGCCCGCCGAAGATGATCACCCCGGTGGCCGCGCCGATGTAGGCGCTCGGCAGCGACCGCAGCGGCACCGAGAACGCGGGCATGTAGGCCATTCCGGCCACCAGGCTCATCGTCGTGCCCAGTAGGACGAACAGCGGGAAGGACTCGGCGCGCGGCAGGGCGAACAGCATGACGGCGGTGAAGGCCATGGCCGGCACCACGATCACCCGCGGCCGCCCGCCGATCCGATCGGAGAGCCGGGCACCCAGCACCACCCCGGCCGCCGCGGCCAGCGTGGTCGGCACCGCGGCGATGGCGATGCCGCCCATGGAGATTCCGCGCTGCTCGTGCAGGAAGGTCGGCGTCCAGGCGGTGACGCCCCACACCAGCACGTCGTAGCCGAAGAAGATGACCGCGAAGCCGATCAGTGCGGGCGAGAGCAGCACGGCGCGGCGTTCGGCCCTCGTGCCGGTGTTCGTGACCGGAATCTCGTCCTGCACCAGCGGTTCCGGCATCCATCGACGCCACGCCAGAATGACCGCCACCCCCAGCACGGAGATGACCCCGAACATCACCCGCCACCCGACCGTGGGCAGCATGACCCCCGCGATCACCGCCGCCAGCAGCAGGCCGGCCGCATTCGAGGAGTTCGTCCACCCCGCCGCGGTCGTCCGCTGCTCGGGCAGACTGCGTTCCGCCAGCGCCTTGATGGCGGCCGCCGGAAAAACACCCTGCACCAAGCCGAACAGGAACCGGATGCCCAGCAGGACCGCGAAAGACCAGGCGACCGCGGTCAATCCGGTGAAGATCGACCAGGCCGTCAGACCTGCGATGCCGACCTTCAAGGCCCCGAACCGATCCGCCAGCAAACCTCCGGGAACCTGGATGAGCGCATAGGCGATGAAGAACACCGACACCAGCAGACCCTGTTGCGTGTGGTCGAGACCCAGGTCGTCGCCGATCGAGGGCAACGCGAAATTGATCACGGTCCGATCGATGTAATCGACCACCCACGCCGCGAACAGCAGCATGATGGTTATCCGGGTGGTGCGTGGCATCCAGGCCCCTTCAAAAGCGGGAGTAGTGGCTGGGTGCCACGTTCGTGCCGATGCCCGAGCATACGGCGCAATTGCTGGGAGCCGCCATGTGAGGCGGTGACGCCCTGATCGCGCGATTGGTGAACGCTCTGCAATTGGCTGGAAGGGGTGCGAGAGGCGCGAGTCACTGCCCGCACCCGTGGCGTGCGGCGTGGCATTGGGCGTGTCGTAGTCTCGCGTCCGATGAGGGACATGACTATTCACGGGTATGTGGCCGACGGGTACGGGCGGGTTGCGGACGCCTTCCGACGCAACTTCCAGCACGGGGAGATCGGCGCGGCCGTGGCGGTGTTCGATGGGGACACGCCCGTGGTGGACCTCTGGGGCGGCTGGCGCGATGCGGTCCGGCGGCTGCCGTGGGAGCGGGACACCATAGCCCCGGTGTTCTCGTCGACCAAAGGTGTTGCGGCGCTGACGCTTGCCATGCTGGTGTCGCGCGGGCAGCTGGACTACGACGAGCCGGTGGCGCGGTACTGGCCCGAATTCGCGGCGCGTGGCAAGGCCGAGGTCACCGTCCGGCAGCTGATCGATCACCAGGTGGGCCTCCACATTCTGCGCGATACCCGGATGACCCTGGCCGATCTGTTCGATCTGGATCGCGTCGCCAGCGTGCTGGCGGCGCAGCGGCCGGGGTGGACGCCGGGCACACGGCAGGGCTATCACCCGGTCAGTATCGGGCTGTACATCAATGAGCTGGTGCGCCGCGCCGACCCGGCCGGGCGCAGCATCCGGCGGTTCATCGCCGAGGAGATCTCCGGGCCGCTGGGCGTCGATTTCACGATCGGGCTGGATGCGGATCTCGGGGGTGAGCGAATCGCCCGGCTGGTCCGCACCTCCGGGCTGGACCTGCGCCACGAGCGGAATCTGCCCTGGAATCAGGCGGTTCCGGCGCTGCTGCGCCGGGGCCCGCTGTTCCGGGCGCTGACGGTTCCGAACCTGGGCATGCCCGAGGACTTCGTGCGACCCGAGATCATGTCGGTGGAGCTGCCGGGCAGCAATGGCGTCGGCTCGGCGCGCGGCCTGGCCCGGATCTATGCGGCCGGGCTGTCCGGTGAGCTGCCGATCGCGGACGATGTGCGGGCCCGTATCGCCGGCCCGGGACCGGTGCCCGCACCCGATGCCGTGCTGAAGACCACGACCCGATTCCATCTCGGATTCCGGAAGTCGTGTCCGACCTTCCCGTTCGGTTCGTCCGGTCACCGCGCCTACGGCACGCCCGGTATGGGCGGCTCGCTCGGTTTCGCCGATCCGGAAACCGGGCTCTCCTTCGCCTACGTTCCCAACCGCCTCGGGCTCACTCTCAATGGCGACCGGCGTTGCCTCCGCCTGGCCGGCGCGGCCTTCGGGAAGCCGACACGCCGATCGGGTATTCGCACTGAACCCTGGCAGGCCGTCGATCGTTGACTGGATAGACCGGCCCCACGCCGGTAGCCATCCAGATGCGGTCCGGTTCTCCCCCTGCGTCCGGACCGGGACCCCGCCGAGGCATCCCCGGCGGGGTCTTTGCGTGGCTAATTACGCTGCGCAACAGCAACTTCCGGCTCGGATGTGATTTGGGACACGTTGATCGAGCTTGCTTCGGATGGATACCTTGTGTGCGATGTATCGAGGACAAGGCAATGTGAAACGGGGGATCGTGTTCGAGAGAAAACCCGAATTCCGAACCGTGGCCGACCTCATCGCCGAGCGGATCGCGGCACACACCGACCACGTCTTCGGCGTGGGCGGCGCCAATATCGAGGACCTCTACGACGCCCTCCACCGGCACCCCGGCCTCACCGGCATCATCGCCAAACACGAATTCGGCGCGGCCACCATGGCGGACGGCTACGCCCGCGCCACCACCCGCCTCGGCGTGGTGGCCGCCACCTCCGGCGGCGGCGCCATGAATCTCCTCGCCGCCCTCGCCGAATCCTTCGACTCCCGGGTCCCGGTCCTGGCTCTGGTCGGCCAGCCCCCGACCACGCTCGAGGGCCGCGGCGCCTTCCAGGATGCCAGCGGTCACCCCGGCCGCCTCGACGCCGAGCGCATCTTCACCGCAGTTTCCCGCCACTGCGTCAAAATCACTCGGCCCCAGGACATCTCCGCCGAACTCGACCGTGCCATCGCCGCCGCGCTGTCCGGCGGCCCAGCAGTCCTGCTGCTCCCCAAGGACATTCAGGCCACCCTGATCTCGAGCGGCTCCACCCTGGCGGCCGGCCTGCGATACGAGCTCACTCTCGTGGGCAGGGATGAACCGATTGCGAATTCGGAAGAAACGCCGGCGGACATCGCGACGCTGCTTGCCGATGTGCCGGCCGGAAGCCGGGTGGTCGTCATCGCCGGACCCGAGGTCGCGGCGGCCGATGCACGGGCCGAGCTGGCGGAGGTGGTGCGGGTGCTGGATGCGGCGGTGCTGGTCACCCCGGATGCCAAGGATGCCTTCTCGAATCGGGATGACCGCTTCGCCGGGGTCGTCGGGGTCATGGGGCACCCCCATGCCGCCGGGCTCGTCGCGGCGGCGGAGCTGTGCCTGCTGGTGGGGGCGCCGCTGTCGATGACCGCACGGGCCGGATTGGATGCGGCGCTGGCCGCCTGTCCGCGCGTGGTGTACCTGGGAGCGGAACAGCCTTTCGTACCGGTTCATGCCGAGGCGCGGGGGCCGCTGGGTGCTTCCCTTGGGGAACTGCGTGCCTCCTTGGCGGAATCAGCCGTCCTGCCCGATCTCCCGGCGCTGCCCGGTGACACGGCGGCAGCCTCGGAATCGATTGGTGTGCAATCGAATCCCGACGCACCGCACGAGCTGACCGTCCCGCCCACGTTCGGGCCGGGTGTGCGATATCGCCCGGCCGTCGTGGCCATCGAGGCGGCGCTGGAGCCCGGCACCGATGTGGTCGCGGATGCCGGGAACACCGGCGCCGCGGTCGTGCACTACCTGCGGGTCCCCGAGGACGGGCGGTTCCTCATCGCGCTCGGCATGGGCGGGATGGGGTACTCGTTCGGGGCGGGGATCGGGTGTGCGCTGGGGCGGGGTCGGCGGGCCGTGGTGATCGCCGGGGACGGCGCGTATTTCATGCACGGCCACGAGGTGCACACGGCTGTCGAGTACCAGGTGCCGGTGACCTTCGTGGTGTTCAACAACAACGCGCACGCCATGTGCGTGACGCGGGAGCAGGTCTTCTACTCCGGCGAGTACAGCTTCAACCGGTTCCGCGCGGCGGAGATCGGGGCCGGTGTCGCGGCCATGTTTCCCGAGCTGCCCGCCTGGACCGCGCGCACGCTGTCCGACTTCGAGAACGCACTGGACAAGGCGCAGGCCACGCCGGGGCCCGCGTTCATCGAACTGCAGTGTGACCCAGACGAAATCCCACCGTTCGCCCCCTTCCTGAAGGAGTCGCTCGCATGACCGAGACCGCCACCGACGCGCCGATCGAAGTCCCGGAGCTGGATATCCCGGGCGTGTACCGCATCGAGACCATGGCCCTCAAGGAGGGCATGCCGCTGGTTCTCGACATGACCCGCGCCGTGTACCCGCACGACGAGATCTACGGGGACTACTGCACCGTCACCGAATTCATCGCCGCCCCGCCGGACGAGGTGTACGGATACCTGGCCGACACTCGCAGCCTGTGCGAATGGACCTACAGCATGCGGGGTTTCGAGCGCACCGCCGATCCCGAGATCTGGGTGTCGGATGACCGGATCGGCTCGCACACCCGCATCTACACCCGTACCGTCGCCAACCCCGACGCCCGCACCGTGGACTATCACTGCGCCTGGGACCAGGCCGACCACCTGTGGATGATCTATCTGATGCGGGTCGTGGACGCGCAACTCGTGCTGAACAAGCCGGGATCCGTTGTCACCTGGACCAATTGCCACCACCCGTTCTACGAGGACAACGGCTATCCCGACACCGAGCCGGAGGGTCGCCCGGTCTGGGTGGGCGACTTCTGGCACCTCTTCGCCGCCGGGCACCTGCTGGAACTGCGCAATCTCAAAGCGATCTGCGAACACCGGCATGCCGCCGGGCAGCCGATCAAGCCGGAATGGATGGCCTGACCATGAGCACTGTCAGCCTGCTCGACGTCGCCGGATACCTGCCCGAGAATATCGTCCCCGCAGACTATTTCGCGCAGTACGCGGATCCGGACGAGGTCACCTCCAACATCATGTTCAAGGCCCCCAAGTTCCGCCACCACGTCGCGCCCGGTGAGACGCCGGCCGACATGGCCGAGCGCGCCGTGGCCCCGATCCTGGCCCGGCAGGGCCGGGATGCGTTGCGCGACATCGATGTTCTCATCGTGCACACCCAGCTGCCGGACATCGGCATCGTGGGCAGCGGTGGCGACGTGGCCGCCCGCCTGGGCATCGCGCCGGAGTGGCTGATCGACCTGCACAACGGCGGCTGCGCGGCCTTCGTCTACGGCATGAAACTGGCCCGCCAGATCCTGCTCTCCTCCGACGCCCGCTCCGCCCTGGTGGTGACCATCCAGAATGTCGCGGGCCAGGTCTTCACCCAGGAGCAGGTGCGCGGCAAGGCGCAGGCCGCGATTCCGGGCGACGGCGCGGGCGCGGGACTGCTGGTGAAGTCCGGTGTTTCGCCGATCCTGGATATCGAGACCCGGCACCTGCCGGAGTTCGCCGGGCAGATGACCGTCATCGCCGACCCGCCGCGCCGCTACTGGGAGGCCGGATCCGGCCAGATGCACGTGGGTTTCACCGAATCCAAGATCGCCAAGGTGCTGCAGCGCGGCAACCGGCTGGTGCCCGAGGTGGCGAACGCGGTGTGCGGTCGTATCGGGGTGTCCGCGCAGGAGCTGGATCTACTGGTCACCAATCAGCCCAACCGCGCCTTCCTGCGCAACTGGCGCGATGCCCTCCAGCTGCCGCCCGAACGGCACCCGGATACCTTCGACGACTGCGGAAACCTGTTCGGCGCGGGCATTCCCGTCACCTTCGACCGGGCGGTCGACGAGGGCCGGGTGCCGGCCGGGTCGCTGGTGATGTTCGCGGGCTTCGCGCACGCGGGTGATTTCGCCGGGGCCGCCGCCGTTCGCTGGGGCGGGCGCTGAGGGGCCGGCCGCGATGAGTCCGCTGATCATGGCCGGACATCGGCTGCAGCTCAACGAGATTCCCTACGGACCGCCGCCCTCGGTCCAGCAGGCGCTGAGCGCCGCCCTGGCCTCGGCCAATCGCTATCCGGAATTCCTGCCGCAGCGGCTGCCGCGGCTGATCGCCGCCCGGCTCGGCTGCGACCCCGATCGCATCGTGGTGGGCGCCGGCGCGACCGGCGTGATCATGCACATCGTCCAGGAATTCGGTTCCGGCGCGGCCGAAGTCGTCATGGCGACGCCCACCTTCGACGGGTTCCCCATCCTGACCAGCATGGCGGGCGGGCGCCCCGTCACGGTGCCGCTCACCGGCGCGGGCCGCCAGGACCTGGCGGCGCTGGCCGCCGCGGTGACCGAACGGACCCGGCTGCTGGTGGTCTGCAGCCCGCACAATCCGACCGGAACCCTGGTGCCGGCAGGGGAATTCGAGGATTTCCTGCATGAGATCCCGGCGGCGGTCACCGTCGTCCTGGACGAGGCCTACGTGGATTTCGTCGCCGAGGCGGACCGCATCGATGTCTTCGCCCTGCTGGACCGGCACCCGAATCTGCTCGTGCTGCGCACCTTTTCGAAGGCCTACGGCCTCGCGGCCCTGCGGGTCGGCTACGCGCTCGGTGCACCGGAGCTCATCGAGCGCATCGCCCGCTGGCAGCTGCCGTTCGGCATGACCGCGCTGGCCGAGGTGGCGGTGCGGGCCTGCTACGAGGCGGAGGACGAGATCGCGGCCCGGGTGACGGTGCTGGGCGAGCATCGCGCTCATCTCACCGCCGGGCTGCGCGAGCTCGGCCTGTGCGTTCCCGACAGCTATGCCAACTTCTCCTACCTCACCCTGTCCGGCGCCGAGGCCGATCGGGTGGCAACCGCATTGGCGGGCGCGGACATCCACGTCAAGACCTATCCCACCGGTATCCGCATCACGGTCGGCGATCGCGCGGCCACCGACGCCGTGCTCGCCACGGTCCGCAGTACAGTGCAGTAATGCACGAACATCCGCCTTCCGCACCCGACGGGCAACGGGCCGGAGCGGACGAGGAGATCGACTACGCACTGCTGTCGCTCAATGCCCAGCTGTGCTTCGCGCTGTACTCCACGTCGCGATCCATGACCGCCGCCTACCGGCCGTTCCTGGACGACATGAACCTGACCTACCCGCAATACCTGGTGCTGCTGGCGCTGTGGGAACGGCCCGGCATCACCATGAAGGACCTCGGTGAACAGGTGCATCTCGACTACGGCACGCTCTCGCCCCTGGTCCAGCGACTGCAGTCGCGCGGCCTGGTCGAGAGTGTCCGCAGCGCCACCGACGGCCGGGCGGTGGTGCTGCACGCCACCGACGCCAGCCGCGACCTCCAGCACGGCGCACAAGAGATGATCCGCACCGTGGTGGACCTGGTCGGCGTCCCGATCGAGGACATCGAGACGCTGCGCGACCAGGTCAAGGCCCTGGGCGCCCGCCTCGACGCAGCCGCGGCAGCCGCCCGCGCCCGCTGACCGCGGATCCCTGGACCGCCGACCCCGCCCGGTCACCACGCCGGTGATCGGCGACGGGTACGCGGGCAGTGTTTCCGGTCACGCGAATTTGGCCAGTGCGTCCGCCACGATGGCGTCCAGCCGGGCGTGGTGGGCGCCCTTCCAGTAGGTCTGGCCGCAATCGACGCACTGGGCGAAGGAGTCGTAGGTCTGGCCCGTGTTGTCGGGCAGGTGGTCGCGGACGGTCTCGCGGTCGGCGGGGCGCAGCGTGCCGTTGCAGGAGGTGCAGCGGGTCCACGGGGCCAGGCGCGGGGCGAAGCGGGACAGCACGTCGTCCAGCTGCTCCGCCGGTTGGTGGCTGTAAACGTAAGCGCCGGAATAGATTTCGCGGCGGCGCAGCAGGCCGCGATCGCGGGAGAGTAACACCCGGCGCTCGGCCGCGGAGCGCGCCGCCAGCGCGGCGTCGCCGATATCCGGATTCTCGTATGCCGCATCGATCCCCAGCAGGCGCAGCCGCCGGGCCAGGGTGCCCAGGTGGATGTCGAGCAGGAAGCGCAGCGGTTCGGGGCTGGTCTGCGGACGCGCCACCGCCGCCACCATGACGCTCTCGCCGCCGCGTGGAATATGACCGGCCGCAACCGGTTCCCCGTTCACCAGCAGGGCGCCCACCTCGGTGAGCGGCACGCCAGATGACTCCACCACATGCCCCAGCGTCGAGGTGCCGTCCACCCGGACCGGCGAGCCGTCGCGCTGACCGACGAACACGCGCAGCTCGGGCGCGAACTCGACGGTGATTTCCCCTGCGTTCACCAGCCCAGGATCCCAGAAACCGGGCACCGGCGAGCAACTCCATTTCGATCCCGGCCGGCCGGTCGGGCGGCGTGGACCCTCGCCCCCGGCCTGGACCCCGACAGCGCCCTGGAATCCACCCGCACCGTCCTGCGTCGTTCGCGCATCGCCCACGACGCCACCTGGACCCGAGTGCTGGAACTCCTCGACTGCACCGACCGCCCCCGCTTCGGCATCTCCTTCCTCGACATCCGCGTCCTCCCCGACTACGAACTCGTCGAATCCCTCCGCGGCCACGCCCTCCGCGCCGAGTCCTACTCCACCGACGAGGTCTTCTTCTGGATCGTCCGCGCCGCCGACGGCCTCCGCCTCTCCACGCGCTTCCCCGCCTCCTTCCCCACCATCGAAATGGACCGATTCCTCGCCGAATTCACCTGCGCCATACGCGAATTCGCTTCGGGGGAACCGGCGGCAACCGCCCTGTGCGGCGGGACCGACGTGACGGATCGGACCCCCGGCGGCGGCCATGCGGCCCGAACCACTTCCGCGCGACAGCCTTTCGGCATTCCGCCGGCGGCACCTGGCCACGCCGGCGCCCCGGATCCCGGCCCCGGCGCAGGTGTGAGTCGTGCGCGCGCCGGGGCTGGATCGGATCGGGGGTGTGCGATGAAGGTGTTGCTCGCCTTCGCTGGTAGCCGGGGTGATGCGCAGCCGGGGTGCTGCTCGGGCGGGAGCTGGCGGCTCGGGGTCACCGGGTGACCGTGGCCGTGTCACCGAATCTGGTCGAGTTCGCTGAGCGGCACGGGGTTTCGGCCGCGCCGTTCGGAATCGACAGTGATGAGTTGTTGCGTGCTCAGCGGGATGACCGGCGGTTCCGGCACGTGAATCCGGTGCAGCGGGTGCGCGCGGCGCTGGATCTGCGACGGCGTGGGTTCGCCGAGGCCGCGCGCGATCTGCTCGCTCTCGCGGGGGACAACGAGGTTCTTGTGAGCGGGATGGCGTGTGAAGAGGTGGCCGCTGAGGCTGCCCGGCAGCACGGCATCCCGCTCGCGGCGATGCATTTCTTCCCGATCCGGCCGAATCGGTCGGTCGCGGTGCTTGCCATGCCCGGGGGCGGTCACCTTCCCGGACCTGTCAATCGTCTCCGCTGGAAGGCTCTTACCACTGCTCGTGCCTGGGCGCTGGCCTCCGAAATCGCGGCCTTACGCGACGGCGCCGGGACTGTGGCGATCTCACCCGGCTCTGGGGAAGTACCGTCGTACACCGCCATTCAGGCCTACGATCCGGCCAACACCCCGGCCCTTCAGCACCTGCAACCGGTCCAGATGATGCTGCCCAGAATCGTGCTCGCCCAACTCTCCCGCACCGCCAAGGCTCCGGAATGCCTGTGCACCAATCTGGGCGAGACCGGCCAGGGCGTCGCCACCATCGCAGGTGTCCGCGCCCGCTCGGTCCTCATGCGCCCGGTGGTCTGCACCGGCGAGACCGAACTCTTCCGCCGCCTCGAGGTCGGGCTGAATCTGTCCTGGTCGAGTGATGGCGAGACCGTCACACTCGCGATCACCGGCGCTGACCCGGACCGCTTCCCGACCCGCGCCGCGCTCCGGGATCAGGTCATCGACGAATTCGAAGCCTGGGGACTCACACCGAGCTTCTGGTCATAAGTGTCTGTGCACATATTAAGAAGTTGTATGTGTGGATGACAATCCACATTGCCTGCTGATAGATATATGCGTGCAACTCTATCCAGGAGGGCCTTGTGCGCACTCTCGCCAGCATTCTCGGCACGCTCGCGATCATGGGTTTCAGCGCGGGCACGGCCGCCGCGGAATCCGCGGGCAGCACGCCGCTCGACACCCTCGAGGCGTGTCCGGCGGCCTCCCGCACCGACCCACCGGTCCTGTTGATCCACGGCACGCATGCCGACGTGAACACCAGCCTCGGACCGGTGCGGCAGGCGCTGCTCGACGACGGCCGCTGCGTATACGGCCTCGACTACGACTCCGACGAGTCGCTGCCGACCTCGGTGGACTACTTCACCGCCGCCGTCGACCGGATTCTCGCGGTGAATCAGGCGAATTCCCTTGATCTGGTCGGCAAGTCGCAGGGTGCGTTGATCGCCAGAGCCGTCGGTCTGCAATTCGCCGGACGCGCCGTGAACCCGGTCCGGACCGTCGTCGCGGTGAGCGGACCTCAGCACGGCACGAGCATCGCGGGCATGCGGCTGCCAGCTCTACCTGCCGGTGCCACTGTGCCGCAGGGGCTTCCGTTCCTGTCGCCGGCAATGTTCGACATGCTGTCCGGTTCGCCGTACTTGGCCGGGCTCGACAGCGGTCCACCGGTCGCACCCGGCGTCCGCTATGTCATGACCGCGACCGCATACGACGAGATCGTCACGCCCTACAGCACGGCGTTCATCGACGCACCCGGCGTCACCAACATCCTGGTCCAGGACGGTTGCCCCGAGGACCACACCGGCCATATGGCCGGGTCCACCGATCCCCGCACGGTCGATCTGGTGCTGCACGCGCTCGACCCAGACCGCCATCCGACGGTTCGCTGCGTGGCGAACGACAACCGAAAGTAGCCGCACCGATGAAGCACTCGAACGCCTACCGCGAGTTCGGTGGACCCGTTAGCCGGCGTGCGTTCGGCCTCGGCGTGCTGGGTGGCGCGGCCTTGGCGGCGGTCTCGGCCGCGACTCCCACGGCGCTGGCCGATCCGGCCGCCGGTGCGTATCGTCTCACCGCCGACCCGGCTTTCCGCACCGCGGACCGGGACTTCTTCGGCGTCAACGGCGCTCGCATCATCTCCGCCGAGAACGCCCGGCAGTGGCATGATCCCGCCTTCCAGGACACCCTCGCCGCGGTCGGGCCCGGCCTGATCCGGGTGCAGGGCGGCACCACGTCGCAGTGGATCGATTGGCGCACCGGGCTTTTCGACGAACGGGAGGGTGTCGGCTTCGCCGGGCGCAATGACGAAAGGCCGCCGCTGACACTGTCGGACTGGGCCGGAATTCTCCGGCGTACCGGCGCGACACCGGTTTTCGACCTGAATGTGGTTACCTCGACCCTGGACGATCAACTCGACATGCTGCGCGAGGCGCGTCGGCTGGGCATGCCCATTCGGTTTGTCGAGCTCGGCAATGAGCTCTGGGCGCCGATGGCGGCGTACACCGCGGCCTATCCCACCGGCGCGGATTACGGGCGGGCCATGAATGACTGGATCGCCGCCCTCCGGCGCGAGTTCCCGGACGCTCGTATCGGCGTCTCGGCCGTCGACGATTCCTCGCCGCTCATCAGCGCCCTGCAGCGCCTGGCCACCTGGAATCGCGGGCTGTACGACACGATTCGCGACGCCGACGCCGCGGTATTCCATCCGTACTGGATCGTCGATCCGGTCGCCGCCGATATCGCCTCCACGGCCGACGGCGGCGCGGTGACCTGGAACGCCCTCGCCGAGAAGGTACTGCGTGACCTGCCGGCGGGCATGCGGGCCTGGGTCACCGAATACAACCAGATGGGCAAGGAGGCGACTCCTCCGCTGGACCACCTGCCCGCCGTCCAGCAGACCTGGGCCGTCGGCCTCAGCGTCGCCTCCTTCACGCTGCGGGCCCTGCTCGACCCGCGCATGGAGCTGGCGGTCGTGCACTGCGCGTTGAACGGCGCGCCGGCCACCACGACCGGAGGCGGCGGCACCACCAATCAGGCTGTGCACGCGCTCATCTCGGACGGTTCCGGCGGCTCGCAGCTGTACGGCCGCACCGCGCTGAACTGGGCGCTCACCCCGATCTACCGTTCGATGGCGGACGGCACCACGGTCTGTGCCCTGCACCTCGACCAGACCGTACGAACTCCCGCGGCGCTCATCTCCCCGCCCTACGCCGGTGCCGCGGAGGCATTCACGGGCGCGGAGTTGTTGAACGGTGGCCGAGCCACCGCGATCCTGATCAACACCTCCGACCGGTGCCTGCGAATCACGCTGCCGCCCAGCGTGACCGGCGCGCAGGACGTGACCGTATATACGGCATCTCCGACCGCTGCCCCGGCCTTCGTCTCCGGTGACACGGTCTCCGAAACCCGCACAACGGTTTCCGGCACCATCGACCTGCCCCCGTACTCCGAGGCGGTGCTCCACCGCGGCTGAGCCCGCAGGGTGCGGCTACTCGCCGGAGCGATTCTCGAAGTCGGCGAGGGTGACTTCGAGCCAGCCGATATAGGCGGCGGTCGAGGCGCGGCCCTGGTCGTGGGCGGCCCGCATGACCTGTCCGGCCCAGCCGGGATCGATGGCGTCGATGGGTGCGAGCGCACCGGTCAGCTCATCGATACGGGTGGGCGTGCGCACCTGCTCGCGGCGGTAGTCCAGTTCGGTGCGCAGGATCTCGATGGCGAGCTCGCGACCGAGTGCTCCGGCCAGCAGGAATCGCATCATGAAATCGGGATCCAGGCGGCGGGGCGCGGGCTTGTAGGGGGAGTGGGCCCAGTCCAGCAGGGTCTGCCGGCCGCTGGCGGTGAGCCGGTAGACCTTGGCATCCGGCTTGCCCTCGCGGGCCTCGACCTCGAACTCGACCAGCCCGCGCTCGACCAGCTTGCCCAGCGTGCGATACACCTGCGGCAGGGTCACCTGGTAACCGACGAACCGGCCTGGCCCGGCCATCCATTTGCCCAGGTCGTAGCCCGACAGCGGGCGCAGTGCCAGCAGGCCGAGGATCAGGGTGTCGAGCATGGACCCACCCTATGTGCTCGCGCACCTAGGGCCCCGAGACGGCGGGCAGCGCGGGTGGATTCCTGTTGACGACCGGCCAATATAGGCGTAACTATGGGAAACAGATACATAGATCACTTCCCGAGAGGCTCTGACAATGTCGTCAGCATCCATGACGGCCGGCGACCCCGCGGTCGCACTCGCCCGGCAGTATGCCGAGAAGCTCATGCTGCTCTCGCAGGGCTCGGTCGACAAGAATTTCGATCCGTTCACCGATATCGACTGGGATCACCCCGATTTCGTGGTGAAGACCGACGACAAGCGGTGGATCCTGCCGGTTTCAGGCGACATGTTCGCCCGGCATCCGTGGTACCAGGCGCAGTCCGAGGCGCGCAAGATCGCCATCGGGCTGTGGCGCCAGGCCAATATCGCCAAGGTGGGGCTGCAGTTCGAGACGCTGCTCATCGGCGGCATGGTGCAGCACACCTTCAAATTGCCCAATGGCTCACCGGAGTTCCGGTACTGCACCCACGAGGTCATCGAGGAGTGCAACCACACCCTGATGTTCCAGGAGATGGTGAACCGCATCGGGATCGACGTGCCGGGCATGAATCCGATCCTCAAGCAGCTCACCTATCTGGTGCCGCCGCTCGCCTCGGTCTTCCCGAACCTGTTCTTCATGGCGGTGCTCTCCGGTGAGGAGCCGATCGACCACATCCAGAAGGCGATTCTGCGTGCGGGCGAGGACATTCATCCGATCATGCGCGGTGTCATGGCGATCCACATCGCCGAGGAGGCCCGGCACATCTCCTTCGCCCACGAGTTCCTGGAACATCATGTGCCGCAGGCGAACCCGATCGGCAGATTCGTGCTGTCGCTGGCCTTCCCGATCGTCCTGTGGATCGGCGGGCGGGCCATCCTCGTCCCGCCGCGCGCGTTCTTCCGGGAATTCGGGATTCCGCGCTCGGTCCGCAAGGACGTCTTCTTCGGGCTGCCCGACTCCGAGGAGGCCTTCGCGGGCTTCTTTGGTGACGTGCGGTCGCTGGCCAAGAAGATCGGGCTGATGAATCCGGTGTCCAAGCAGGTGTGGAAGGCGCTGGGTATCGACGGTGGGACCACCCGCTACCGATCGGAACCGGATCGCCCGAGTCAGGTCCGCGCGGCCTGACCCGGGTGGCGGGCGTGGACCGGGGGCTTCGGTTCCCGCCCGCTCGCGACAGTAGACGTTACCGTAAATAACATGTAATACTCGGTGCGTCCGGACGCCGATGTCCGGGCGCGACGAGAAGCGAGAACCTCAATGACGCGGCATGTCGACGTACTGATCATCGGAGCGGGTCTGTCCGGAATCGGCATGGCCTGCCATCTGACCCGCGAGCAGACCGGGCGCAGCTACCTGATCCTGGAGCGCCGGACCGCCATCGGCGGCACCTGGGACCTGTTCAAGTACCCCGGCATCCGCTCCGACTCGGACATGTACACCTTCGGCTACGGCTTCCGGCCCTGGCACGGCACCAAGGTGCTCGCCGACGGACCGCACATCCGCCAGTACATCGAGGACACCGCCGCCGAATACGGCGTCACCGACCACATTCGCTTCGGTCGCAAGGTCACCAAGACCGCCTGGTCCAGCGACGAGGGCGGGTGGACCGTCGAGGTGCTCGACGAGCGCACCGGCAAGACCGAGACCTACACCAGCAACTTCCTGGTCGGCTGCACCGGCTACTACGACTACGACAACGGCTACCGGCCGCAGTTCCCCGGCGAGGAGAACTTCGGCGGGCAGATCGTGCACCCGCAGCACTGGCCCGAGGACCTCGACTACCGCGGTAAGCGCGTGGTCGTGATCGGCAGCGGCGCGACTGCCATCACGCTCATCCCGGCCATGAGCAATGACGCCGCGCACGTCACCATGCTGCAGCGCTCGCCCACCTATATCGCCGCGCTGCCCGCCGACGACCCGGTCGCGGTCGGCTTCAAGTTCGCGAGAGTGCCTGCCGCCATTGCCTACAGGGCGGGCCGGGCCCGCAATATCGCGCTGCAGCGGGCCAGCTACCAGCTCTCGCGCACCAACCCCAAGCTGTCGGCCAAGCTCATGCTTGCCGCGGTGCGCGCACAGGTCGGGCCCGATATCGACATGAAGCACTTCACCCCGAGCTACAACCCGTGGGACCAGCGCCTGTGCGTGGTGCCCAACGGCGATCTGTTCCGGGTGCTGCGCAAGGGCGAGGCGTCCATCGTCACCGACACCATCGAGACCTTCACCGAGAAGGGCATCCGCCTGTCCTCGGGCGAGGAGCTCGAGGCCGACATCATCGTCAGCGCAACGGGTCTCACCGTGCAGATGCTCGGCGGCGCGGAGCTGGAGGTGGACGGCGAGGCGCTCGCCACCCGGGATCTGGTGGCCTACAAGGGCGCACTGCTCGGCACCGTCCCGAACATGATGGTGATCCTCGGCTACACCAACGCCTCCTGGACCCTCAAGGCCGATCTGGCCGCCGAGTACTTCTGCCGCCTGCTGAACCACATGCGCGACAACGGATTCACCGAGGTCGTCGCCATCCCCGAGGAGGGCGACCGCTCCGAGGCGTCCCTCATGGGCGGCGCCCTGACCTCCGGCTACATCCAGCGCGGCGACGGCGTCATGCCCCGCCAGGGCACCCGCGGCCCATGGCAGGTCATCAACAACTACTTCCGCGACCGCGCCATGCTCCGCAAGGCCCCGCTGGAGGACGGCGTCCTGCGCTTCCGCCGCAGCACCCGCCAGTCCACCCCGACCCCCGCCGAATCCCGTTCCGCCTGACCCTTTTCCCGCGCCGCCGGATTCACGATCAAGCCAGTGATCCGGCCGCTGGCCCTTTCGCGCACCGCCGGCGGGGTCGCAGGATGGTGGAATGACCACCACTCCGCCTTCGTTCCCGGCCATGGTGCGCGAGGAGTTCGCGCCCGCGACGACCTACCTGAATGCGGCCAGCTACGGCCTGCTGCCGAAATCGGTTGTGGCGGAGGTGATCGCGGCCGAGGAACAGCGCATGCGCGGCGAGTTCGACATCCCCGGCGTGGACGCGCACGTCGACGCGTGCCGGGCCGCGTTCGGACGGCTCACCGGGTTCGAGGCGGCCCAGGTGGCGGCCGGCGCGCAGGTCTCGCAACTGATCGGGCTGGTGGCGCAGAGCCTCCGGCCGGGCGCGAACGTGCTGGTGCCCGAGCACGAATTCAATTCGGTGCTCTGGCCTTTCCTGGTCCGAACCGACGTGAACGTGCGGGTCGTGCCGCTGGCCGACCTGCCGGACGCGATCCGGCCCGGCGACGATGTGGTGGCCGCCGCCCTGGTGCAGTCCGCCGACGGTGCGGTGCTGGATGTGGCGGCGACCGTGGCCGCCGCCCGTGCCCACGGCACGCGGGTGCTCTTCGACGTGAGCCAGGCCGTCGGCTGGCTGCCGGTGCGCGATACCGGGGCCGATTGGGTCGTGAGTGTCGGCTACAAGTGGCTGCTCGGTCCGAAGGGCACCGCGTTCCTTGCGGGAACGCCTGCGGCACTGGATGATCTGAGCCCCGTCGCCGCCGGCTGGTACGCCGGGTACAACCCCTGGGAGACCGTCTACGACGGCCCGTTGCGGCTGGCGGAGGACGCGCGCCGGTTCGATGTCGGGCCGGTGTGGCCCGCATGGATCGGGCAGCGGCGGAGCCTGGAGCTGATCGAAGGGGTCGGTATCGACGCCATTCACCGGCACGATGTGGCGCTGGCGGATCGGCTGCGCAAGGGACTCGGCCTGCCCGAGGGCAATTCGGCGATCGTGTCGATCGACGTGCCGGAGCAGACCCTGGAGCGGGTGCGCGAGGCGCGTATCGTCGGCGCCCTGCGGGCCGGGCGACTGCGGCTGGCCTGCCACTTCTACAACACCGAGGCGGACATCGACCGGGCGCTCGACGTGCTCGCCGGGTAGGCCGGAGGTCAGATCGGCTGGAAGCCGCTGCCGACGCCCTTGCCGGCGTCGACGGCGGCGCGGACGGTGTCGAAGGCTACGGCGATGACCGGTGTGTGGACCGGGTTGTCGGCGTTGGTGCAGCTGAAGTGGATGACGCGGGTGTCGCTGATCAAGGGAGCGGAGACCATGCCCACCAGTTGGTCGCCGCTGGTGACGGGGCCGCCGGAGTCGCCGTAGCTGGAGCAGGCCTGTTCGAGGAAGCCCACGGGGCTGGTGGCCAAGACGACGCCGCAGGCGTGGCCACTGGTGCGGCCGTTCTGGCAGACGATGCTCAGCGCCGGTGGTGCGGGGGCGACGGCGGTGATGGTGCTGCCGTTGACGGCGCGCAGCGGGGTGACCACGGACGGATCGAATTCGATGACGGCATAGTCGAGTTGCTCGTCGGCGTCCCGGACCACGCCGACCACGCCGGCATCGGGGAACTGCTCACCGCGCACCGGGGTCCCCGCCTCGGCGCAGTGCCCGGCGGTGAAGCCGACCAGTCGCCCGGCGGCGTCGTAGCCGATGGTGGTCAGGCTGCATTTGGTGGCGCGGCCCAGGACCAGACCGGACCCGCCGCCGAGCGCGGCTTGCGTGTCGCCGGGATCGGCGTGGGCGGCGGGTGCGGCGGACAGCCCCAGCGTAACGCCCACCGCGACGGGTGCGATCCAACGGTTCACCTGCATGCCTACCACCTATCCGACTCGACGCGTACGGCTTCCGGCTTTCGCTACACGGTAGCCTCCGAGATCAGCGCAGCCAGATCGGACGCTGTGCGGCGAATGGATCGGACTGGACGAGCGGAGCATCGGACCAGATCATGGTCTCGCGCCGGTCGAGAGTGTAGCGGGGCCAGCCGCCACCCGGGTCCGCGTTGCTGACGAACGACACCCACGCCCGGTGCACGGCATCGGCCAGCGATTGCGGCGGATTGGCACCCGCCACCGCGGTCACGCCCGGCGCCCCCAGTAGGTCGAAGGCGAACGGCACGTCGAGGCAGTGGAACGACATGCCCTGGTACTTGGGCGCATTCGAGGCCCACGTGAACTCGTAGAGCCAGGTCGGCTGGTTGCGCCCGGCCCGCATCTCCGCCACCCGGTAGGACGGCATGCGGATGACGGCGTCGCTCTGCGCCTGTCCCGCAAGCTGATTCGCGTTCATCCCCGGGTAGGCGAGGCCGAACGCGGCGGTGGTGGCGCCGCCGAAACCGAGCGCGCCCAGCGCCGCCGGCAGCGTGGCGTCGGTGACCAGCGGCTGTTCGCCGCTGAGCGAGGCGCCGTTGAACTCCTGCGCGGTGAAGCCGATCATGAGCGGAATATCCTGGTCCGCACCGGATTTCAGGACCTCGGCGCTGGTCGCGGGGATCAGCGTGCCGTCCGCCCAGGGGGCCAGGCCGAGCAGGGTGGCGGCGGTGCTGTCCGGACCGGGTGCGCGCAGCCTGTCCTCCATGTCCTGCAACTGCACCTTGCTGACGTCGCGCAGCGCGGCGGCGGTGGCGGGCATGCCGGTGCGCTTGGTGAACAGCTCGGACATGGCGAGCGCGGTGGCGCGATCATTGGGTTGCGTGACCGCGCCGGACTCCGAAATGCCCGCGCGGAACAGGCCTTTCGCGGACGGGGTGTTCATCAGCGCCCACACCGCGCCGCCGCCGGCCGACTGGCCCGCGATGGTCACCCGGGCCGGGTCGCCGCCGAACGCGCCGATATTGTCGCGGACCCAGGTGAGCGCCGCGATCCAGTCCAGGACCCCGCGATTGTCGGGAGCGTCGTCCAGATGCAGGAAGCCCTCGATGCCGAGCCGATAGCCGGCCGACACCAGTACCACGCCGTCGCGATTGAAGGCCGCGCCGTCGTACCACGGGCTGGCGGGGCTGCCCGCCACGAAGCCGCCGCCGTGAATCCACACCAGCACCGGCAGTTTCGCGGTCCGGTCCGGGTTCGGGGTGAAGACGTTCACGGTGAGGATGCCGTCGCCCGGGATGGAGGGCTCCGGGATGGCGGTCACCTCCGACAGCTGTTTGATCTGCGCGGTGGGACCGTACTTCGTGCAGTCGCGGGTCTCCACCCAGGGAACCGGGCTCTTGGGCGCGGCGAAGCGCAGATCGCCGATCGGCGGCTGGGCGAAGGGGATGCCGAGGAAGGCGACGCCGGTGTCGCGGCGCTCGCCGCGGACGGGCCCGGAGGTGGTGGTGACGGTGTCGGTCACGCTTGTCCGGTCCGATCCGGATTTCCCGCTCGAGCAGGCCGCGGTCAAGGCCAATACCCCTCCCCCGAGCAGGAGGGTCCGTCGTCCGATCTGTTCCGCGGCCATGCCAACCCCTGATCCATATTTACATCAATACTTGAAATAATTAACCGACACCCTAATCTCAACCCCGTGGATCCCGCACCCCCGCCCACCGATGCCGCCGCCATCCGCCGCCGCAATCTGGGCCTGGTCCTGCGTCACCTCGCCGACCACGGTCCCTGCCCCCGCACCGAGGTGGCCGCCGCCACCGGACTCGCCCACGGTTCCGTCACCGCCCTCGTCGCCGATCTCACCGACCGCGGCCTGCTCCGCGAGGACGACGTCCTCCGCTCCGGCACCCGCGGCCGGCCCGGCCGGCCGCTCCGCCTCGAACCGCGCCGCGCCGCGGTGGCCGCGATCCAGATCTCCTCCGAACATCTCGGTGTCGCCGTCTCCGATCTCGCGGGCGGCGTCGTGCACCGCGAGGTCGTGCCGCACGACCTGGCCCCCGGAACGCCCGAGGCCATGGCGGACGCCGTCGCCGCCATCGTCGCCCGCATCGAGACGTCCTTACCCGGATTCGTCGCCGCCGAAACGGATTCGGGCCCGCACACCGCGCCGGTGCTCGCCCGGGTCGTGATCGCCATGGCCGGACCCGTGCGCGACGACGCGGCGCAAACCGTCGTGCTGGCACCGGATTTCGGTTGGCTGGAACCTGTGCGCCTGCGTGCTCTGTTGGCCGCCCGGCTGCCCGCGCCTGTCGTCGCGATCGACGTGGTCAATGACGCGAATGCGGCCGCGCTGGCCGAATTCCATGCTCTGCAGCACGATTCGCGCGGCCTGGTTCTGATCGAGGCCGGCACCGGAATAGGCGGCGGCGTCGTCCTCGACGGCCGCATCCACACCGGCAGCCACGGCATTGCCGGTGAACCCGGGCACATCCCGGTCGCCATGGACGGCCCCGCCTGCGTCTGCGGCGCCCGCGGCTGCCTGGTCTGCTTCGCGGGCCCGGAGGCGGTGTTCGAGGCCGCCGGACTCGGGGAACTGCTGCGTCACAAGGGTTCGCAGGCCGCCCAGGCCGAACTGTTGGCCCTGCTGAGCCGGGCCGATACCCGCGCGCTGGCCGCGCTCGACGCCGCGGCCCGGGCCCTCAGTACCGCGATCCTGTCCATCACGGCACTCCTCGACGCCGACGAAGTGGTCCTGGGCGGCCTGCTGAGCGACTGGTTCCGCTGGCTGATCCCGGCCATCGAGTCCCGCCTCGCCGGTCGCCGGGCCCTCGCGCCCGCCCTGGCCCTGCGGGTCACCCCGGCGGCCCTCGGCGAGAACGGGATTCTCACCGGCGCCCTCGGCTTCGCCCGCCGCGCAGTCCTTTCCGACCCCGCGGTGGTGCCGCCGCTACCGGCGGCGGCCCGGGCGGGTGCCTGATCAGGCGGGAGCGGTCCCGAGCATCAGCCCGACCAGCACCACGCTGGTCGCGGCGGCGATCGAGCCGGTCGCCCAGCGGCTGAAATGCCGGTTGCCGGTGCGGATATTGGTGACGGTCAGCGCGCGGAACTCCCCGAACCGGTTCTCGTGGCCGTCCGCGAACGCGGGATCCCCCAGATGCAGGTCGGTGCCGAACAGCGGCAGGAAATGCAGAACCCAGTGGGCCCCCGCATCATCGGTGATACCGACCCGCATCCCGAGGTACCGGCGTACCGGCGCGCAGCGCCCGGCCAGCCGGGCCAGCGGGCCGATCCGGGGCCGGGCCGCCAGATGAACGAGCAGGGCGGTGACGGCCACCCCTCCCGCCGTCACCGCCATCGCCGCCCGCGAAAGCGGGAGCATTCCCTCGCCGACCAGCGCCACCGCGGTACCCACGAACCACAAGGGTTGCAGCGCAGGCATTTCCATCGGTCGCGGCGGCGAGGTGATCGTGCCGATCAAACTGGACCTCCGATACCCGGCCGTCGGCAGCGGCACCGCCGCGACCTGCCCGAGGGGCCGCCTGCAGCCCCGGCAGGCGCGGGCATCGTGCGCATTGGTCCAGCCGCAGCGCGAACATCGGAGGGTGGAATAGGTGGTCATGGAGATCTCCTCCCCGGGATCTCGAAAGGTGGTGCCGGTCAGCGGATTCGCTGATCAGCTGTGGACCGGGGCGGCCGGGTGCGGCGGCGCCGGTGTGAATTCGGTGTGCAGGTCTCGCTGTGCGGACCGAACCCACAGCAGCACAACGACTTCGCGCAGGGTGAGGTCCAGCTCGGCGGCCAGCAGCTCGGCCACCGCCAGCGCCTGATCGGGATCGTCCGGACTCGGATCGCTCAGGATCTCGTCGAGTACCAGGCCGCGGCAGGCCGCTTCCTGGGTGAGCAATCGGTCCGGGAGCCAGGTGAGCACCCAGCTGTCGGTGGAAGGTGTTGTGCGAACGGCCATCTCGGGCGTCTTGTCGCTGCGGACGGTCCAGGGCGTGAATTCGAGGGCCATGAGGTCGGGAACCTCCTCGAAGAGTGGTTGTAGCACCAAGGATACTGGAGTGCTTCGATGGCACATAGCCAGAAGAATTGCTCAAGGCAGATACTGAAAAAGCAGCCGTTGCTTAGAAATAAGCGTATCGGCATACAAGTATCCCGGATATCGCAGATATCAAGCGGTTTGGGTGCTGCCGCGCTGAGTGTTGCCGTATTCCAATCACAGATCTGCGGCCCAGCTGATATCCGCCATGGTCGTTTCGCCCGTTTAGCCTGACCTGTAAAAGAATCGGCAGACTCGTGCTACATCTGCGATGGCGAAGATGACACATCGTGCTTAGGATGGGCTTCGCGTGACACGTCTGAGCAATGCGGATCATGATGGGAGACGAGCATGTCTGGCTCGGCCTCGGACGGCGAGCAGATCGGCGCGGCAGTCAAGCGACTCCGTCGGCAACGCAATCTCACCCAGGAGGCACTGGCCGATCGGGTCGGCTGCTCGCGCAGTCTGATTCAACAGATCGAGAACGGCAGACGCGTTCCACCCCGCCCCCAGCGCGAAAAGCTGAGTGCGGCCCTGGGCGAACGCCTGCCCGGCCTCGACGACGAGACCGAGGCCGAGCGTGTCATCAGCGACCTGCGCATCCGCTTCGAGATCCTCTCGACCGAGAAGCCCGACCTGGCCGCCCGCGTCCTCGCGCTCGCTCAGAGCCTGTCCAACCTCGACGACATGGGCGAACAGCTCGTGCCGCTCCGGGAAATCGCCGAGCGCCAGCTGGTCCGGGCCGAGGAGGTGCTGGTGCAGATTCCCTCGGGCAGTGTCGTTGTGCCGGAATGGAATACGGTCCTGGACTGGCTGACCGTGCTGGATCGCGCGCAGCAGCGGATCTGCGCGATCCACACCGCCGAACTGGGCGCGATCGGCGGCGACGTCGGCGTCGAATACCACCGGGCGATCCTCGCCAAGGCCCGAGCCGGTGTGTCGGTGCAGCGTGTCTATGTGCTGGACGACGTTGTGAACGTGACGCCCTATGAGGACAAGCTCTGGCAACAGGTCAAGGCGAACGTGGAAACCACCCTGGTGAACCGGGAGTTCGCTCCCAACGCACAGGGCATGCTCATCGTCGACGACAGTTACGTGCTGGCGGGCGACTATGACTTCCGCCGCCGCGAGCGTGACTCCAGCCGGTTCTCGTCACTCTGGCACGATGTCCAGACCGCCCACCGCAAGTTCAAGCACCTCCGCGATCTCAGGGCGGACGGAATGGCGCTCGTCGTCAACGATCTCGTGGAACGGACGGGACTCATTCGGTTCGAGCACCTGGACCAGGAGGACTGCCGCGACCGTTTCCGTGCGGCCCTGCGTCAGGCGTGGAGCGACGAGCAGCCCGGATCTGAAGGCGCGCCCAGATGAGCCGAGGGTTCGCGGTGTCGCCGCCGCTGGACCCGGTCGACGTGGCGGACCGTTCCGACCAGCGCAAGCATCTCGCGCGGAACTACCTCGACAGCGAGAGCCGATTCGCCGGGACGAACGGCCGGATCTATCGCGGGATCATCGACGCGTATCACGGTGAAACCGGGCTGCCCATGGACCGTAACGCCACGGCGGCCCTGAATTCCGCATGGGCCGAGGTGATGGCCGGTCATGGCGCGGCGGGCGGCGGAAATCTCACCGACGGCCGGGACGGGTCGCCCTACGCCAAGAAGCAGCCGGCGGTCCTGCGCCGGTTGGCCGCCGAGCGGCTGTTCGCGCGGATATCGCAACCGATCGACGGAATGCCGGGAGTCGATATCGATCCCGGCGAGGTGATCGTCAGCCCCTACTCGAGCACCGTCCTGCTGGAGGAGGCGATCGCCACGCTGGCTCGGCCCGGTGGCGTCCTGGTCTGCCCGGAGGGCTACTACAAGAGCGTGGCCGGGCACATCGCCAAATTCGGCATGCGGATGGCGACCAGCAGTGTGACCCCCGGTAGCGACTTCCGGATCGACCCGGTATCGCTCGAGCGAACCCTGAAACACCATGCGGCGCAGGGAGACCTGTGCGGCGTCT
>NZ_JBHZCS010000055.1:0-67422 GCF_042755705.1 Nocardia sp. NPDC059154 | reverse complement strand
GTCGCGGTCCGATCATGGATATCCGCGGCGATCGGGAACACGAAATCATCGACACGGAACGACAACTCCGTGCCGGCAAGCACCGTCCCATCCGCTGCCTTGATCGTGAAGACACCGTTGTCGGCGGCGAATGACCCGCTGTCGGTGACGATGGCGGTCGCTGTCGGCGTCGTGGTGGCCTTGTAATGCACGGGCATATCGTCAGGCTCGGGAGCCGCGGCGGCCGTTCCAGCAGGCAGCAGTGTCGCGGCGACTACCGCCGCACAAACAAGAGAATTCCTCATCTTATTGTCTTTCTCGAGCATTCCAGTCGGAAATATTTGGTCTTTGGGTAGAATACTAAAATGAAACTATTGGTTCTTTGTTGTTTCAGCGTGCATCAGAGGCGGGTTAACCCAGGCGTCTCTTTTGCTTCTTGATCGGGCGGCGGGTTTGCTCAGCCAGTGGCCAAGACCGTTCTTGGCACTGCCGTGAGACGGGGAAGCCCGAGCAGTTGGCTACGAGAAATAAGATGCCGCGAGATGGACGCGAGTCGTGTCCGGACGGGACGCGGTCCCGTTTTCCTCACCGGGATCGCGCCGGTAGCCCGCGATGTGTCGCCTGACACCATCTCCTCGGTCGAGCCGCAGAGCGTGCGCCAACGAGCAAGGCTTGACCGATGTGGGTGAGATCGTGTGTCATTGATCGCGAATCGGCTGGCTACCGACGGATCTCGGCGCATATCGCTGAGATCCGCCGTGTTGATGCAGTCAGCAGTTGTGTGCTGCTACCGTTCTGGTTGCGGCCCCTCGAACAGTACACTCAATTTTCGCTCGTCGATTCGTGGCACTTCGGGGACCACACCGCTGGACCGGGAACTTCGGTCTCGACAACTCCGCGGGGCCGGAATACGAGTGACGGAGCGGCGAAGTGTCTCGACTTTCGAGCGGACGATCCTTTTTATTTCGAGGTACGAGAATTGTCTGAGAGTTGGGTGTAGAGCCGTTTGAGGTGTCGGCGGGCGTGGGGGCTTATTTCGGTGCGTCCGTGGAGAAATCGGGTGTTGTCGATGATCAGCAGGTCGCCGCTTTCCAGACGTACTCGGGTTTGTCTGGCGGGGTCGCGCACGGTGCTTGTGAACCTGCGCAGAGCATCGAGGTGGGCGTTGCTGGGGCTGTCGGGGGCGTGGCTGGATGCGATTCCGGCGTCGAGGGCTTCGTCGCGGTAGCGCGCTGTGAGGCGACCGTCGTTGTGGCGTGTGAGTACGCTGGTCAGCGTCGGCGTGCGGCCTGCATCGGTAGGCACGTTCAGGCTGGGATAGCGTGGCTCGCAGAGCAATTCGACGTCGGTGGTGTCGAGGGCTGCGGCGACGTCGTCGATGTGGGTGAGGGTGGATTCTCCGCCGCTGTCGGGATCGTCGTTGCGCACGAAGGCGAGCGCGAGGACAGCCGGGGGCGTCGACATGGTCGAGTTGTCTGTGTGGGGGGTTAGGGCTACGCGGCGATCACCGAGGCGGGTGGATTGTTTGTCTTCCTCTCCAGGTGTAGGTCTGATGTCGTCGATCAACGGGCGGTCGGGGCGTGAGGGCACGACCGGGCCGACGGCCGAGGTGATCGCGACGACCATGGCGGTTGATTTGGCTGGCAGCCCTCTCAGCACGACGGCGTGGTCGTCGTGGATGGCGGTGGTGGCTCGAGAGAGCAGCGAAGCAAGTCCATCGACCCGCTCTTCGAGTGCCCGTCGGGCGCGGTCTTGGTGCTCGGGTGACGGAAAGTCTGCGGCGGGGAAGGCCTTGTCGAGCCACGAAATATGGTGGTGCAGAGTCGAAGGAAGGTCGAGGGCGGTCAGTCGATCGATGCCGGAGGAAGGGTTGTGGATGGCCAGGGGTGTTGTCACGGTTGATTTCTCCTTGCTGTTTAGTTGGTTCGGCCGAGCGCCTGAGCGAGTTTTCGGTGGTCTTCGGTATGGAGCTGCGTCGCTGCCACAAGCACGTCGTCTTCCAGCTCCTGTGGGACGACGACAATTCCGTCGAGGTCGGCGAGTACGAGATCGCCTGCGTGGACGGTGACCCCGCCGCAGCTGATGGTGCCGCCGACGTCACCGTCCCAGCCTTTGTTAGGGCCTGCGGCGCTCAGTCCCCGGGCGAACAGGGGGAATCCGAATTGGCGGATGGCTTCGATGTCTCGGACGGCGCCGTCGAGTACGCAGCCGGTAAGGCCGCGTGCGATCGCCTTTGCTGTGTTGATCGAACCCCAGATTGCGCGGCCGGCGTAGCCTCCGGCGTCGACGACCAGGACGCTGCCGGGCGGAGCTGTTTCGATTGCCTTGGTGACGGTGGAGTTTTCGGCTGCCATGGTGCGGGCGGTCCATGCTCGGCCGAGCAGCTTGGTACCGGATACGGGCCGCAGGCTGGGGTCGATGACTTGGAATCGGTTCATCGCGTCCGAGACCTGTGCGGAGCTGAGTTTCTCCCATGGGGTGAGTGCCGTCATTATCGTTCTCCGATTCGGTTACCGTCGGTGTCGAAGTGATGGATTCGGTCGGCGCGGACGTGCGCGGTGATCTCGGTGGGGACCGGTTCGTCGGCGCGGATCCGTATCCGTGCTGTCTGCTGTCCACAGCGGAAGTGAACGAGGCGCTCGGTGCCGGTCAAGTCTGTGTCGACGACCGGGCCCGACAGAGTGAGGTCACCCGGCGACGTCCCTCGGATGAGGTCTTCGGGACGGATGCCCACAGTGCCGGGAGGTAAGTTCAGCGGTTGCGCTTCGAGCAAGTTCATGGCGCCGAGAAACCCTGCGACGAAGGTGGTCGAAGGCGAGGTGAAGACCTCTGCAGGCTCGCCGATTTGTTCGATGTGGCCGTCGCGGAGCACGACGAGCTGGTCTGCCAGAGCGAGTGCCTCGGCTTGGTCGTGAGTCACGTACACCATGGTGGTGCCCAGTTTTCGCTGCAAGGCTCGTAGTTCGGTGCGCATGCTCACCCTGAGCTCGGCATCCAAACTGGACAGGGGCTCGTCCATGAGCAGGACCGCGGGCTCACGCACGAGTGCTCGGCCGATTCCGACCCGTTGCCGCTGGCCTCCTGAGAGTTGGGCGGGTTTGCGGTCGAGGAGGTGGGTGATCCTCAGCATGTTCGCGACGTGTTCGATGCGGGCCTGCCGTTGCTTTTTCGGCACACGGGCTCGGCGCAGGGGGTACTCGATGTTGCCGTAGGCGTTTTTGTTGGGGTACAGGCCATAGTTTTGGAAAACCATCGCGACGCCGCGGGCGCGGGGGTCGAGGTGTGTGACGTCGCGATGCCCGAGGTGGATGTTGCCGTCGGAAGGAGTTTCCAGGCCGGCGATGCAGCGCAGCAAGGTGGTTTTGCCGCATCCTGAGGGTCCGAGCAGGACGGTGATGGCGCCGGCCGGACAGTGCAGATCGATACCCCGTAGGGCGAAGGTGTCGTTGGAGAAGGCTTTGGTGATCGCGTTGCACCGGACATGGGTTGGGCGGTCGGTGGCGGTCGTTACAGCGGGCGCGACTGTGGTGACGGTCATGGCAGCAAGTCCTCGGCTCGATGGGTGGCGTCTGTGAGGGCTTGAGAAACGGTTTTCGTCCCCCGGCGTGCCGCTAAGAATTCGTCGCTGACCAGGCTCATGATTTCCGGCGCGTGTCGCCCCGGAAACTGGTACCAAGGCACCACATCGATCACTTCGGACAGTGCGGCCGTCATGGCGGGATTTTGTCGGTAGAACGGAGCCAGGTACTGCTCGCTCTCTGCAGCGACTCGGTTGGGAGTGAGGTAGCCACTGGCCAGGGTCAGGTTGGTCGCGCTGGTGGGATTGGTGAGTTCGGCAATCACTGCCCATGCCGCAGCTTGCTTGTCGGGATTTCTGCTGAGAACCACCAGGCCGCCGCCGGCGGCAGCTGCCTTCCTGGTGCCGCCGTCCGGGATGGGGAAGGGTGCGCAGCCGATCGGGAAGCCTGGCTTGGCCGATGTCAGGCCCGCGATGGAGGAGCTTGCCTGGAAGAACATCGCGAGATCGCCGCGTAGAAACGCGTCTTGCTCGGTTTTGCGGTCGAGTGGCTGGCCCAGTCCCGACTTCGCTACGTCGGACCAATACTGGAGGATGCTGCTGGCCTTGGCGTCGGTGAGCGTGAGGTGCGTCTCCTGGGGATCCATCAGGCTGCCGCCGGCGGACAGGATGAGATTTTGGTAGCCCCACAGCCCGGAACCGTCAGCGGAGAGGTTGACCCCGTACCGTGCAGCGCCGGAGGAGACGATTTGCGCCGCTGCAGTTTTCAATTGAGACAGTGTGGTCGGCGGGTGGTCGGGGTCGAGCCCGGCCTTGCGGAAGATGTCGGCATTGAAATACAGCAGCATCACCGAGACGCCGTAGGGCACCGCCCAAGTCTTGCCGTCTCGTTTGCCGAGTTCGAGGAAGGAGGGGTAGAAGTCGGCGGAAGAGAATGCAGCTCCGCCGTTCGACAGGTACGGGTCCAGTGGTGCCGCGAGATGCGCGTCGGCGTAGGTGCGCACGGAGTTGAGGCCGATCAGCGCGAGATCGGGTGGGTTGCCCGCGGCGAGTCCTGCTTGTACTCGCTGGTCTACGGCCTCGTAGCTGGCTTCGCCGACGTTGTTGAGCTTGACGGTGATCCCGGTGCGGCGGGTGAAGTCCGCGTTCAGCGTCTTCGGAAGGGACTTGACGTAGGGATCGAAGTTCATGAACGCAAGTTCGATATCAGTGGGGGATGCGGGACTCGGCGCTCGCCCGATGGCGGGGGCCGTTGGCGTGCGGGCTCCGCATGCGGTGGCGAGCAGGCCCGCTCCCATGAGCAGGGCGGTGCGGCGAGACAGCCGGACAGACATGATGAAACTCCTCGTGCAGGTCAGTCGTGGTTGATTCCGAGGGCGATGCCACGGACGACGTGCCGCTGGGTGGCCAGAAACACCAGCAGCAGGGGCAGAACGGCAAGAGTGGCTGCGGCCATCTGCACGCCGTAGTTGGTGAAGGCCTCGGTAGTGGCGTAGGTGGCAACCCCGTAGGGCACCGTCGCCGCGCGATCGGACTGCAGCATGACCGATGGCCAGAACAGGTCGTTCCAGTGGGAGACCACGCTGAACACACCGAGGGCGACCAGGGCGGGACGCGCGTTCGGCAACGCGACCCGCCACACCAACCCAATCTGGCCGACCCCGTCGAGCCGAGCCGCGTCGAACAGTGTTTGGGGAATGGTCAGCATGAACTGGCGGAACAAGAACACCGCGAATGCCGAGCCTGCGAATGGCACTACCAACGCGGCCAGGCTGTCGGTCCAACCCAGTCGAGAGAGCACCACGTAATTGGGCAGGGCGATGACCTGTTCGGGAACCACCAGGCAGGCCATCACCAGCAGTGTCGCCATTCTCTTGCCGACGAACTCTTTACGTGCCAGGGCGTAACCGGCTGGAAGCCCGATCACTACCTGCGCCAGATAGATCAGCGCAGTCATCACGGCGGTGTTGACATAGAAGCGCATCCAGGGCTGCTGGGCCCACACCGTGGTGAAGTTCGCGAGTGTGAAATGGGAGAATCCGGTGTGGAACGAGGCGCCTGTCGCGGTAAACGCGGTCTGCACCATGATCGCGAAGGGAAGCAGCATCACCGCGGCGCCTGCCGCGAGTAGGAGATGGCGAGCGAGCTGTCCCATCAGCAGGCGGTGTCGGGTACTCATCTGGCACCCGCCGATTCCCAACGACGCCCGAATGTCCGCACCTGCAGCAGCGTTGTCGCGAGAAGGATTCCGAGCAGGACCAGGTTCACGACCGAGCTTCCGCCGATGTCGAGGAATTTGATGCCGCGCCGCCACAGCAGCACGGACAAGGTCTGGGAACTGTTGAGCGGGCCCCCGTCGGTCATCACCCGTACCTGGTCGAATACCCGCAGCGCATCACGCATCGTGAGGACGAGCGTGAACACAGTGGAGGGGCCGAGCGCGGGCCAGGTGACCGTCCAGAATCGATGCCAGGGCCCCGCCCCGTCGAGGGCGGCGACCTCGTGCAGATGCGTGGGCACCGCAGAGAGTCCCGCGAGAAAAAGAATGACCGCGCTGCCCAGCCCCGCCCAGCTGCCCACGACCGCGACTGCCGGTAGCGCGAGCGTTGTCGAGTCCAGCCAGTTCCGGATCCCCAACGCTTGCCCCACGGTGGCATCGATAGGACCGCTGTCGGGGTAGAACAGCAACCGCCACACCACCGACATCGCGGTCAGGGTCGCGGCAACCGGAAGGAAGTACGCGCTGCGCCAGAAGCCGGCACCGCGGGAAAGGCCATGGATCAACAGGGCAATCATGAGACCACCACCCACTGTCACCGGCACCGTGATCGCGGTGTACACGACGGTGTTCACCGTGGCCTGCGCGAGCTCGTGGCTAGGTAGCACACGATGAAAATTGCGCATCCCGACGAACCGGAAGGCCTGGTCGAACGGGTCGTAGTCGAACATCCCCAACGCCAGCACCAGCATCACGGGCACGAGTACGAACACTCCCATAAGCCCCATTGCCGGGCTGATCAGCGCCCAGCCGAGCACATCCTCACGCCGCAGCCATCTCGGTCTCCTCATGGGCCAGAACGCTAAGGAGAGCGGGTGTTGACGGAGCATCTGCCCGATGAACGGCGGAATAACATTCCGTACATGTAGACGATTGAAGGAAATTTCCTCCACAACCTGCGTGACGCGAAGTATTGTCTGTCGAGTGACAGCGAAGACGAACGCCAATGCCAACCGGACACAGCTGCATAGCGGGGAAGTCGCCGCGCGTGTACAGGCCGGACGCGCCCAGCTGGTGCCCAGCGCACTCAAGATCGCCAATCTGATCGTCGAGGCTCCCTCGTGGGTACTCACATCCTCGGTATCGGAGGTGGCAGACCGGGCGGGCACCTCGGAGTCGTCGGTGATTCGCGCATGCCAGGGACTCGGTTTCAAGGGGTTTCACGACCTGAAGCTGGCACTGGCCAGCGACTTGGCCACTCAAAACCACGGCGGTGACGAACTCGAACGCGCGGAAGGAATCGGCCCGAACACCCCACGGACCGAAATTCCACGCCGAGTGCTGCGCAACAGTGCGGCGGTCCTTCAAGACGCCATCCACATGCTCGACTTGGACGCCTACCAAGGAGCACTGGACGCCCTGTCCGCCGCACGCCGCGTCCTGGTGGTCGGCAACGGCACCTCAGCAGCGCCGGCGCGGGACTGCGCCTACCGGCTTACGACACTGGGCCTGTTGGTACACGCTCCCTCCGACAGCTTCGGGCAACATCTGATCGCCCGATCGCTGGACAATCGCGACGCGGTCGTCGCGGTCAGCCATACCGGCGCGACCAAGGAAACCCTGGTCGCCGTCGAGGCAGCCCACAACGGTGGCGCTCAGGTCATAGCTGTAACCAGCCACCTGCGCTCACCGCTGTCCGCCCACACCCACCACGTTCTGGTTGCCGGTGGCCCCGAACTCGGCTTCCGGCAGGAAGCGATGACGAGCCGCCTCGCACACCTGGCCGTGCTCGACGCGCTGTTTGTCGGCATCGCCGTCAGCCGCCCCAAACGTTCCCGCGATTCCCTGGACGTCATGGCAGACGTCACCGCAGAACACAGTCTGTGAGGTTCCCAATGACCACAACCGAAGCCAGCACCAGCAACACGATTGGGCTCGCTGTCCTCGACATGGCCGGTACGACAATCAACGAACGCGGATCGGTCCGCACAGCAGTTCTCGCCGCAATCGACGCCGTGACCGGGGGCCGCCGCCCCGCGCAGTTCGAAGACACCTTCCGCCAAATGCGTGGCACCGCGAAGATCACCATGTTCGAAACGATGCTCGGCGACGCCCAGCTCGCCCGCCAGGCCCACGCACAATTCGATATCGAACTCGAACAATTGATCAGATCCGGACACGTCGAGCCCATCGACGGCGCGGCCGAAACCATCCTGGCCCTGCGGAACCGCAATGTGAAAGTCGCTCTGACTACAGGCTTCTCGACAGTCACGCGCAATGCGCTACTCGACCATCTCGGCTGGACAGAACTGGTGGACCTGGTTCTCTCACCCGAAGATGTCGGACGCGGCCGCCCCTACCCCGACACCGTGCTGACCGCAGTCCTACGACTCGAGGCCGAGGCCGTCCAAACAGTGGCCGTCGTGGGCGACACCGTCAACGACCTTCTCTGCGGAACCAGGGCCGGCGCCTCGGTCGTAGCAGGCGTGCTGACCGGTGCACATGACCGTGAAACGTTGACCCAAGCTCCCCATACCCACCTTCTGGACTCCATTGCCGACCTGGTCGAGCTGGTCGACGGGATACCCCAGCCGTGAATGCCCTCGCCACCCGGGTACAAGGCCTCAGCGACTCCGCCACCAGCAGCATCACAGCCAAGGCAAAGGAGCTCCGTGCAGCCGGGCATCGCGTAATAAACTTCGCCGCAGGAGAACTCGACGTCGGCTCGCCCCCACAAGCTGTCGCTGCCGCAATCGCGGCGGCACAAAACGAGCAGATGCACCACTACGGTCCTGCAGCCGGACTACCGGAGCTACGACGGGCAGTTGCCGCACAACTGGCGCCGGCGAACGGAACCATCAGCGCCGACAACGTTCTGATCACCAACGGAACCAAGCAGGCCGTGTTCCATGCGATCTTCGCCCTCACCGACCCGGGAGACGAGGTACTACTGCCGGCTCCCTACTGGACCAGCTACCCCCCGATGATCCAGCTAGCCGGCGGCCGACCGGTCGAGATCCTCGCAGGCCCTGAAAAAGGATTCAAAGTCGACGTCGACATGCTCGAACAGGCCACGACCAAGCGAACGAAAATGCTCGTGTTCGTCTCACCTGGGAATCCGACCGGTGCTGTCTACTCCCCCGACGAGATACGCGCGATCGGCGAGTGGGCCGCAAGCCGCGAGCTTCTCGTGCTCACTGACGAAATCTATGACCAGCTTGTCTTTCCTCCACATACATTTCATTCCATCGTCGACTTGGCGCCCCAGCTACGAGATCGCTGCCTGCGCGTGGGCGGCGTCGGCAAAGCCTTTGCCATGACGGGCTGGCGCATCGGCTGGCTCACCGGCCCTACCCCACTGATCAATTCGATCGCAGCACTACAATCACACACCACAGGCCACCCATCGAACATCGCACAGGCGGCCGCCCTCGCAGTCCTCCAGCACAACCAGCACACCTGGCTGAGCGAAATCCGCCAGTCACTCCAACGCCGACGCCGAACCATGCTCGATAAACTCAACGCCATCCCGAACCTCAACTGCCCTGAGCCAGGCGGAGCGTTCTACGTCTTCGCCTCCATCCACGCCTACCTGGGACGGCGGATCGGGAGTCGTCAAATGTTGACCAGCCTCGACCTAGCCAGCGCTCTTCTCACCGAAACACATGTCGCCACCGTTCCGGGGGAGGCATTCGGCGCGCCAGGACACCTTCGTCTGAGTTACGCACTCGACGAAACAGACCTCACCGAAGGAATCGCCCGTATTGCCAAGATCCTCATCAGCAGCGAGTCAACAATCTCGTAATTGCGCCGCCCCGTAGTCGATATCCCATGTCGCCCATGACCATCCGAGACAGTCGGCTGTGGCTCTCAAGACCGGTTTCGGAGACGGCTGCCAGCGTCTGGGAGCGAGCTGGCGATGGGCTGATCGGTCAGGAGCCGAAGTGTGCGTGTTCTCGGCTCCCCCGGATTCACGCCGGCTAGTTCTTGGCGCGCTATCCGGCTACAGCAACAGCGCGATGCACGGCATTGGGCTCGTGATCCCCCTGTCCCGCGCAGGGATTCGCTGGCGCGTTTAGCGAGCTCGGAACAGGGGCGGATGTCGTTGTCAGGCATACGAGCATCGTCGCTTCACGGCTCCCGGCCAATCCGTAGAACTACCCAGCCGGCCGGCGGTCATCGGGGGCATCCTCGGAGGTGTCGCGATTCCACCGGGCCAGCCAGCTACGGAGTTCCAGTTCGCCGAGGTAGCCGTGGTATTCGAGAACTCCCATGACCGCCATGGCCACGCACAGGGCGGCGAGCATCCACTCACCGTAGAAGGCGGCCACGCCCGCCGCCCATCCGCTGGCGGCGACGGTGGCCGCCGAAATCTTCTGTTGCAACGTCATCCCGGCATCCTGACCGAGCCGGCCCACCGGCGCAGCCGTTCGGTATGACGGATCATTCGATGCCGTAGCGGGATCGTTTCGGCGACGGTGTCGAATCCGCTACGCCGCCATAAGGGTTCGGACAGACCGGTGGTGCTGTCGCAGTAGCGGGAGGGCAGGTCGGGGTCGGGGATCGACCGGCGCTGTCACGGTCACTGCCGGCGGTCCAGGTGCGGCGGTCACGGTCCCGTTGGAGAATTGACGC
This sequence comes from Nocardia sp. NPDC059154, assembly GCF_042755705.1. Classification (NCBI taxonomy): domain Bacteria; kingdom Bacillati; phylum Actinomycetota; class Actinomycetes; order Mycobacteriales; family Nocardiaceae; genus Nocardia; species Nocardia sp. NPDC059154. The sequence goes on along the minus strand of NZ_JBHZCS010000055.1, from coordinate 57,073 downwards.
CTGCCAGCGGTCGCCGGGGCCGCGGTTGGAACTGTCTGCGCTGCAACGGGTTCGCTGCGATCATGAGGCGGTGAGCATGCCTACACCTCGGGGACGGTTGCGTCGCCTCATCGACGCCTAGCAGACGCCACTACCTGAGCCCGAACCCGAACCCGGACCCGAGCCTGAACGGAGTCGACTCAGCCGCATCGGCGGCGGCGTCGGCAAGGCCGCGACCTGGGACGGCTGGCTCAAACTAGGCGCGATCGTCACCGCGGTCGGTGTCCTGGCGGGCCTCTTCTTCACCAACCGTTCGCTGCAGGCGACCACCGTCCAGAACGAGGCCACACGCCGGGTCGCTCTCACCGACCAATTCAACAAGGCGGTCGCGGCGTTGAACGCTTCAGGCATATACGCCCATGTCGGCGGCATCTACTCCCTCGAACAGCTCGCCATCGACACCCCCGAGCTGCGAACCCCGATCGTCGCAGTTCTCGCGACCTTCGTCCGGACCCAAGCCCCGCTCGGTGCGCCAGGCGAATGTGTAAAGAAGAGTTCGATCGCCGAGGACGTGCCGGCCGCGATCACGGTGATCGGGCGACGACCCTACGAACTGAGCGATCCCGCCTTCCTCACGGGCGTGTGCTTGGCTGCCGTCAACCTCAAGGGCGCCTATCTAAAAGACATCTCGTTCGGCAATTCAAATCTGCACAACGCGTACTTCTACGACACTCGCTACTCCCGGGCAGCGGGAGACCCGCCCTCAGGTGTCCTGTTCCAGAACGCAGACCTCACAGGAGCCGACTTCCAAGGTGTCGACCTGAGCAACGTCCCCTTCTACGACACCACACTCGACAAGGCCGAGCTGGACAACGCCGTTCTTCGCGGCACCAATTTCGCCAAGTCGAGGATGATCGGCGCACGCATCCTGACGGACCTGACGGACACCTGTTTCCAGGGCACGGACCTGAGCGAGGCTGTCTTCTACGCAGAAGACACCGACGGTTCGTATTCGGCGGATCATTTGGACACGGCTCGCTTCATCTCCGACCCCCAGCAGACCGCGCAGACCGCGGTGCGTAGTGTGCGCGACCGGTCCTGGACGGCCGTCAACGATCTGCTCATCCGTCACTACCGCGAGGTGATCGCGGAACGCCTGCAGGCGGATTCGACTCTGCAGGCCGATTCCAACGGGACGATGGCCACCGGGGTTCACTCCGCCGACTGGGATCGACGGACCACCACTCAACGAGTTCCACTTCCCCTGCAAGTCATAGCGTTCGGTCACATTTGGCTGCGCCACGGTGCCATGATGTCGACATAGCCAAGCCACGGTCATCCGGCTGAAAGTTGGCGATGAATCCTGTTGCAGTGGAACCGCTTACAGGTCGGCGTCCGTGCGGCGCATCCGGAAACCCCGGCCTGCCCAGGTAGGCCGGGGCTTTTCTGTGCTCGGCACCGACTGGCACACGATGTCGCCCTAGCTGATGCCATACCGAGCGGCGATGGCATCGACGCGGTCGAGCAGGTCGTCGAGCTCGTCATTGACCGCCTTCATCCGCCAGCGGGCGGCGATCCCGCGCTCGAACCAGTCGGAATCGAGGTCCGGGCCTGCGCCCGGCTCGGGCGGGGCCAGCAGGTGGGCGGTGGCGATATCGGCGACGTCGGCGGGCCGCAACGGCTCAAGTTCGTCGATGTAGCCGTGCGCCATGCCGCGCGCATCGAACCCGCACAACACCGGTTGCACCGCGTATCGGGCGGGGAACTGCTGCGGCACATACACTTCCGCATCTCCGTCGTCGGTGTCGACGGCGGCCGCGCTGGGGTCGGTGACGGTGAGGAGTTGTTCGAGGCGGATGTGGCCGGTGGCGGCCGGGGCGTGGGTGACGATGGTAGCCCAGCGGGAGAACACCCGCACGGGGCTGGCGGCGGTGTCGGTGGCGGGCAGGACCAGCAGCGGTTGCGCGCCCACGGTGACGGCCTGCTCGGTGAGGGTGATCTCGGCCTGGGTCAGAGCCGAGATCTGGTGCCAGGACAGCCCTTCGGTGGCCAAGAGCAGGATGACCGCGTCGCGGCGGCCGGTCAGGGCGTCGGGCCAGCCGGTGACCGGCAGGCGCGCGATGATCGTGTCCGCGTGCGCGCGCAGACTCGCCAGTCGCTGCGCGCGGCCGGGATTCAGGGCGCGCCGAATGGCTTCGGCGGCACCGGGAATCGGCATCTTCTTGACCTTGTGGGCGGCGTTGAGGGCGCTGACGCGGCCGCGCTGAGTTGCCGCAGTGCCGGGGTTTTCGCCCAGGTAGGCGAGCACGGTGTCGGCCGTGGCGGGCAGGGCGGGCAGCTCCGCGGCCGCCGCCCAGCACACGAACTGTCGCCATTCCCGGGCCTGCTCACCCCGGAGGCCCGGAATCCGTGTCGGCGCAAGGGGTTCGGTCATAGTCCGGTGTTCACTTGGGCGCTGCGCTGTTCGCGGTTGCGGTCATAGCGCAGGGAGGTCTCGGCGAGGGCATGGTCGAGCAGCGCCATTACGTCCTCGACGCGGGCACCGTCGTCGAACATCTGCGTGGCAACCCCTCCTCGCAAGGAGTGCCCGCGGCGGGGTCCGATGCCGGCGGCGAGGGCGCGGGCGTTGACGATGGTGCCGACCGAGCGGCCGGACAACGCGGAGTCGGGGCCGTGGGGAACTCCGCCGTTGCTCACCGGCCGGAACAGGAACGCAAGGGCCCGGCCGGTGAGCCAGTTCCCGTCGGTGCAGCAGTGTTGGCCCGGGTCGCTGGTGTCGCGGCGCAGCAAGCGCTGCACGGCGATCGAGACGGCGTCGGTGACCGCGTCCTGGCCCTGACCGCGCGCGGCAACGGCGGCGTCGTCGGCGGCGTTGAGGACCTCGATCCAGCGGGCGAGCGCGCACCAGGGGCAGGTGTGCCCGTCGCCCGATCCGCGCGGCCGGTACTTGTAGCGGGTGCTGTCCTGGTGGGTCTTGCCACCGCGCAGTCGGATTCGCAGTCGTGGCTCCTGTTCGGCGTTGTCGGTGACGATATCCAGATCGCCGATCTTGAGGCCGACGGCTTCGCTGCGGCGGCGGCCGAAGTCGTAGGTGAGCAGGATCAGCGCGATGTCGCGACGCGCGGCGACCTGCCGACGCCAGGTGGTGGCCTGCATGCGGGCGGTGTCCACCATGGCTCTGACATCGGCGGCCACGGCGGCCGGGGCGCGGTTGTCGGTTTCCCCGGCCTCGACCTTGGCCTTGCGGATGCCGCGGCGGGTCTTCCGCGCGCGGGGGTCGGCGGTGGGATCGGCCAGACCTGCCCCTGCGTGTTTCCAGGCGATCGCGGCGCGCAACACCTCGAGGGTACTGCGGCTGACCGGCTTGTCCGGGTCGTCGGCAGCGCTGACCATGTACCGGTTGATGGTGCGCACGCTCGCGGGCAGTGCGGTGTGTCCGGTTGTCTCACACCAGTTTTCGAATCGGTTCCATGCCCAGGTGTAGGTGCGCACGGTGTTGTCGGCGTCGGCGGCCGCGGTGTAGGCGGCCACCCGGGCGTCGAGCTCGTCGTCCTCGGGTTCGAGGGCGTCGGCCACCACCCGCAACGGTGGTGTGCCGCTGCGTCGACGGCCGGGGCGTGCAGAGCTAGCGGACCGGGTCACGGGGCTTCGCTCTCGGGCGCATCGGTGAGCAGCAGGGTGACCGGGGTGTGCAGCACCGCGTGCTCGTAGAGTTGCGTGGCCAGCGGGTCGGTCTCCCCGATGTCGCTCACGGCGCGGGAGGCGTCCCACGACCTTTCCGGATCGGTCTCGCCCCGGACCTCGATCGGCACTTGGTCCAGGAACCGTTCGACGGCGTGGGCTCGGGCGTGAGCGGCGAAGGCATCCAGGTAGCGGGTGTAGCGGGCCTGCCAGCGGCGGTGCAGGTCGGTGCAGCGGGCCTCGAAGTCGGCTTCGAGCTTGTCGGCTTCGGCCGACCACAGACTGTAATCCTCGTCGACGTGGCGGTTCTCCAGGGCGACGATCGCGTCGCCGCGGGCGAGTTCGAGCTCGTTGAGCTGGTCATCGTAGCCCTGCCCGGGCGCCAGCAGCGGCTGCCACCGGGTGTGGCCGGGCCGGTCCGGGTCCGGCACGGCCTCGGCCGCGTCGAGCAGGATGGTTTCGATCGGCACCTCGAGCATGATCGGCTCGGTGCGGAAGCGCGCGAGCTGTTCGGGCTCCTCGCAGCAGCCCGCGCTGGCCAGCAGCGATTCCAGCGCAGCGTGCAGCCTCTCGGCTTCCCAGCTGTCGGGCCGCCCGGCCAGCAGGGCGGCGATCCCGCCGCGGTTGGCCGCGACCGAGGCCAGGATCGGCACCAGGAATCCGGCGAAGTCGACCGGCACGGTCGCGGTGGAGACGGAGGCGGGGTCGCTGGTGCCGACGGCGGCGCGCGGGTGGGTAGGACGTCGCATTCGCGCGGCGCGGGTCAGCAGTGCGGTGACACGATCGCCGATCTCGGACAGTGATTCGAGTGCCGTGTCAGGTACCTGCGGGGCTGCATCGTCGGGCGTGGGCACGGTAGTCCTTCCCAGATCGGGGCCGGTGGTCAGGTAGTGGGGCCGTCGGTGTCGAGTCGGCGCACCCGGCGGCCGGTCAGTTCGAGCAGCAGGGCGTCGCCGTCGTCCATGCTCATTGCGGCGCGCAGCGCCATGCCCTGAATCGTGTCGGCGAAGGGGGCGAGATCAGCCTGTTCGTAGCCGTCGGCCTTGAAGTCCAGCGCGGCCATCCGCTCGGCCAGCATCCGCACCTGCCCGGCCGTGCGGAATGCCAGCCGGGCCAGTTCGCCCACCTCGTCGTCGGTTCTCACGAGTGATCCCCTGCCCGCGGCCCGCCGACTCCGGGAGAGCCGTCCGCCACGTCGGGGGCTGGCGCCGGTGAGTGCCCGGTACTCGTCCTCGGTGAGCGGGCGAGGATCGCCGGTCAGCAGTTCGCGGACGAATCCCCCGGCGGTGGCCGTGGGGTCCTTCTCAAGGAGCGCGGCGTGCAGGCAGACGCGTGCCTGGACCGTGAGCCAGGCCACCGCCTCCGGCGACAGGGTCAGCACCAGTTCTTTGTTCACCCGCAGGCGGACGATGCCCGCGTCCCAGGTGACGTCCAGGACGCGCAGGTCCGGGCGGTCCAGATGCGGCGCGGCCTCACCGGTGGCGTTCATACGGTTCCCCCTCGAAGTTCTCTGCATGCGGAGCCGGCCCGTCACGTGGCGGACCGGCTGCGGTGCGTGTGAGCTCGTATCGTGCAGTCACGCGCCGGGCTTTGACGGTCCGGCCACATCACCAGCGGAATCCTATCCCAAATCTTCGCTATGACGTGGCATTTGGTGCGTTTCCCTTCCGTTAATACGCCTTATCGGACGCCGACCTGAACTGCGTCAGAGAACTGGGCAGGGAAGTTGAAGATATGCATAGATGTCTTTGAATGTAGCCTCGGGTCATGCCCTCTTCGCTGCTGAGCAGCCAGCAAGCCGCCGACGAGATCCGCGCCCGTACCGGCTTCAAACCCCACACCCGCTGGATTCGCACCCTGTGTGGCGCCGGACTGCTGCACGACCACTCGACCAACCGCAACGTCCGTATCGACGCCACCGAACTCGACATGCTGCTGGTGCGCCACCCGTATCGGGCGGTGCTGCCCTTCGAGTACCTCGGGGTCTCCCTCATCCCCCTCGACGCCAACAGCCCCGCCTTCCACCGCGCCGCGCCGTGGGGCCTGTACCGCACGCACGCCGGCTACGACCACCACAACACCCTCGGGCTCACCCCGGCGCAGCGCGCCCGCGCCATCACCTCGATCTGGGAGATCAGCGACGACAAGGCCCACGACATCGTCGACCGTGGTCTGCCGCTGATCGGCAGCGTCGGCGGCCTGGTGACCCCACAGACGATCTTCTGGCCCCGGGCGGTGGTGCCGCTGCGGGGCGGGGTCGGATTCGACGTCGACCCCGACCGATTCGGCCATCCCGATCTGCCGACCGGAGCGCTCATCGAGGTCGCAGGCGGCGGCCCTTGGCGGCTGGTCCCCGCCGGTCACGCATCCGCCGCCCGCCCCTGAACGAGACGACTCCATCGGCGCAGACCCGTCGTGGCGGCGTGCGATGCTGAGATGGTGGTCGCGGGGCTCGGCGGCGTCGGCGAGCCGGAGGACACCGTCACCACGACGATGGCCCCGGCGCGGGCCCGCACGCTGCCCACGGCGGTTCCGACCCCGATCACCGCGATCCCGCAGCTGGCTCCCGCCGCCATCGCACACGGGCCATGCCGATCGCATCATCCTCGTCGACGCGGCGGACCCGCCCGTCATCCGGACCCCGGGCCGCTCGCCCAATCAATGGATGATCTCCGGGGACTTCCTCGCGCTGCCGGTGCCGTGCCCGTGGCGCCGGTGGTGGCGCGACGGCGCGTGCGAATGCCCGCCGGCCGCTGCACCTACCTGATCGATCGCGGCGGGCCTCGCCAGGCCGGAGGATTTCGCCCGGGACGGCGGAAAGCGTTGCAATGCGACAGCAATTCCACTACCGGAGCGTGAATGTTTTGCGGTGACAAGCAATTCGCGACAAACGCCCCGACCACCCGGTTAGGCTGTGACAGCTCCGCGAACCGAATTGTCCCGGGTGCCTGTGCGGGGCTCTCCGGGAGTCCCGGCCCCATTGCGCCCTCTTTCGAGTCGGGTCTCCCAGAGCAATCCATCGTCATCGGTGGATTGCCGGTAGGGCGAGAGGCACTACGCCTGGGTGAGGCCCTCGAGCCGGTTCACGCCCTCGAGGAAGAACGGCCGACACCGCTGTACGGCGGCGTCGATCTCCTGCTTCTGCAGTGGGTACAGCGGGTTCTGATCGACCCGTTCGCCGCTGTGGGTGACGGTGTAGACCAGGCTCAGCTGCGGAGGGCGCAGCACCTGGAACTGGGATCCGGCCGGTGCGCGTCGAACGAGTTGCGGATTCCGGATCAGCACCGGTGAACGCAGCCGGTCGGTGACGGCGAAGCGGCCTTGACCGATGGTCGGATCGAAAACCACGCCCAGCTCGGGGATCTGGAGCACGACATGCCCGTTCCAGGTCTTCCCGCCGTTCTCGTGCCGTGGCTCGAGGGAGCCGATCCGCTCCACGCATTGCCCGTCGCGCAGGACTTGGACCTCGACGGGCAGCGGGTTGGCTGCGATGCCGGCCTCGCGCAGCAGCATCGCGATCATGTAGCAGGCGTGCCAGCACTGCCGCATTTCGACCTCGGCGCGGTTCGGGTCGCCCGCTCCGACCCAGGCCGACATCGCCAGTCCGAGTGCTCGCTCGCCGGGGCTGCCGGTGAGCAGATGCGCTGCCGCCAATTCCGACATGAGCTTGTCCCACGCGACTCCCGACGGCGCGGTCCGCGGCCGGTCTTTCGACTTCGGTTTGCGGGTCTCGGATTTCGGCAACGCGATCCCCCTTGGTTCAGTGCCGGTGCGCGACAACGATGTCCGTGGCGCCGGATTCGACGGCTACATTCCGATGCCGTTGTCGCGCCTCTTGCCGATCGAGGGTGCGCGGTGGGGCATGGTCTCGGCGGCGTGCTGCGGTGCGGCGCGCGGTGTGCGCCGGATGGATCTGGTCAGCCGCTGGTGGGCGCGACCGTTGGCCAGGCAGCGTTGCCAATGGGCGTACTCGTAGAGCCTGGCCAGCATCCACTGTTCGGCCGAACCGGGTTCGAGGGCCTGGATGCGTTCCTCCAGCCCGAACATCGCGACCTGGGGAATGGTCAGTTCCATCCCGCCATCGGACCGGCGGAACTGGTCGATGGTGTAGAGCAACTCGCGCTCGAGCTCACCGTGCTCTCTGCGCAGCGCGTGCGCTCCGTCGCGCACCGCGGCCGCGCTGGTGGCATCGAGATAGGCGTAGAGCCGTCGCACCGCCTCGTGACCGGTTTGCTCGGGATCGAGTGCGGCCACGGGTTCGGCCAGGGCCTCGACGTCGCCGTGGATATCGCGGAACTGCGCGAGAGTGTGCGATGACCGCAATCGGTCGGCGAGAGTGAGCAGTTCTTGCTCGAGATCGGCCATGCATGCCCCCGAATCATCAACTGCGCCAATCATATCCCGCGTCAGATACCCGCTGGCCGATCCTGGCGAGTTGTCAGTCCGGTTCAGCTCCGGCCATCTGGCATTGCATCGAAGGGTTCCACAGGCCACCGACAAGGTCGGCGGTCTGTGGTCCAGCGCGGGACGGATGCCCATGAACGGTGTGGCGCCTCGCTGGCTTTCGTGGTCGGGCGACGGCGCAATCCGTCACGTCGACCTGAGCACAGTACCTCTGGTACCTCCAGTGAGGTATCCTGTGGGGGACATGGGTTACTACTGGACGCAGAAGGCGCGGACCATGGCAGCCGCGCTGGGCATCACCCCGGCCGACGTCACCGACGTCCTTTACAGCGCGACGAAACTAGTCATGACCGGCACCGACGACGGCAAATCGGTCCTGCTGTTCTGGGGTCGAACCAAGACGGGACGCCCGATCATCGTCACATTGCGGCCCGACGAGGACGAGGACGAGGACACCGGCATCGTCGACCACCTGATTCGCAGCGTCTACGACATGCGGACCTACGAACTGGGAATCTTCACCGAATGGGAGCGCAACCAATGAGCACCGACAGCGAAAACCGAATCGACGCAATCACTTTCGACCTCGCTAACACCCTACCGGCCGAGAATTTCCCCGGACCCGGCGAGATCCCGGCCGAAGGGCCCATGGTCAAGCGGTCGGTGAAATGGTCCGTCACCACCGACGATGCGATCAAGGAGACCGCCGAACGCAAGGGCATCTCAGCTTCTGAGCTGATCCGCCAATACATCGAAATGGGGCTGGCGTCGGAGAACCCCGGCCTCGTCGTCAACCTCGCTGATGTCTTGCGCGTCCTGTCGACCGTCGCACACCCGCCTGCCGCGTAGCCGCATTCGTCGCCGATACCTCAGCCGCCATGAATCGCCACCCGTGATCGGCTTCCGATCCGGAGCTTTCGCAGGCCACAGCGCGGAGGCGATCCAGCCGGAGTGATGTTGTCAGATTTCGAAGTCGTGTTCAGTGCTGATGTGCGGATGCGGTTCTGATTGAAGGGGACTTCGAACATTGGCGTGTCTCGTACTCGTGTTCAGTAGCGGAGCCTGGACGGGTAAGCGTTCGCAGCTCGATTCCTAGTGCTGCGTTCCTCAAAGGTGGTACACAAAGCGGCGGCGTAGGGTTCGGGGTTTCGGGGCTGGTCGGCCCCAGATCCATGGTCGTGCGCGGGCATTGAGGGCGGCAGTGGCTTGGTGGGTGGCTCGGTCGATCTCTGTGTGGTCGGCGAAGGTTTGTCCGGCGAGGGCTTCTCGCCGGAAGATCCGCCACCATGGTTCTTGCAGGTTGAGCCAGCACGCCCCGACGGGGATGAACGCGTGCTTGATCCTCGGATGGTCCTCGAGCCATTCGCGGGTGGATTTGCTGTTGTGACTGGACAGGTTGTCGGTGACGACGTAGATGTCACCGGTCGGATTGGCTTGTTCGATCAGTTCGAGGAAGCGCTGGTAGTTGACGCTGTTGCGGGAGGACGCGGTGAGCGTGACGGCGTGGCCGTCGCGGACGCGGATCGATCCGTAGACCCAGATCTTGTCCGGGCCGCGCGAGTATTCCAGTGGCGCTTTGATCCGGTGCCCGTCGACCGACCACCCCGGTGCTGGTCCGAAAGTTCGGGGTGAGACCGGGCCCAGTTCGTCGGCGCAGACTACCGTGGCGCCTGCGGGTGGCTGCGTGTAGAGACCGACGATGTGGGTCCTTTTGGGACGAAGTACGGGTCCTTGCTCGTCGTCCACGACCGCGGTCTACGCCATCGAACACCTTCTGCCGCAAGGATTCTGCGCACCTGACTACGGCCTACGACAATGCCTTCGGCGCGCAGGGCCGTGGTGAGCGAATCCAGGGTCCAGCTCGACGGCGCTGCGTCCTGCTCGGCCTCCAGAGCCCCGTCGGATCGCCGGGTCAAACGCCCCGGCGGGGTGGTGGCGACCAAGGCCACGATCCGGCTGCGCTCTGTTTCGGTCAGCCGCGGTTTACGCCCTGCCCCTCGCCGATCGCCCAGACCATCCAAGCCGTGAGTATTGAACCGGTGCAACCGTTCTCGCACTGTCTGCCGATGACAGCCCAGCTCGCTCGCGATCTCCGCAGTGGACATACCGTCCCAACTCGCCGTGATCATCCGCGCACGCCGGATCCAATCCCCAGGTGCGTGCCGAGCCGCAGCCAGCTTACGAATCTTGCGCTCCTCCAACACATCCCGTGCTGCCCGCGCAACCAACACCTTCGGCAGAACCCACCTCGACCACACCCGAACCACCAAGACCAGCAACAAGATACACGATCATTGAGGAACGCAGCACTAGTAGGACTTTGTTAGGTCGGTGTGTCGTGCTCGAGTGTCGTGGTGATTCTCGAGACGATGCTGGGCGTGGATCATGCTGAGCTGGCCCGGGTCGATGCGTTGCTGGATGCGTTTGTCGGTGAGGTGTTTTCGTCGCTGTCGCGTAAGGACCGTGTCGCCACCGCCGGGGTGTATGTGCGCGGGCTGATGCTCGATGGCAAGCGGAAGTCGATGCAGCCCATGGCCGAGCGGCTGCGGACCGATCACCAGCGGTTGCAGCAATTCGTCACCACCTCGCCATGGGATGTGGCTGCGGTGCGGAAAGTGTTGTCGGCCAAGGCGTGTGAAATTATCGGCCCGCAGGCGTGGGCGATCGACGACACCGGGTTCGCCAAGGACGGTGACGCCTCGCCGTGGGTGGCACGGCAGTACTCGGGCACTCTCGGCAAGGTCGGCAACTCCCCAGGTTGCCGTCAGCGTGCATGCGGTGACCGACGAGGCGTCCGCGCCGGGGGACTGGCGACTGTTCTTGCCCGAGAGCTGGGACGACACCCTCACCGACACCCCCGAGCAGAAGACGGCGATCACCGCACGCCGCACCAAGGCCGCCGTCCCCGAGGGCGAGCGGCATCGCCGCAAATGGGAACAGTCCCTCGAGATGATCGACGAACTGCTGCGCTGGGGATGCCCCGCGCCGCCGGTCGTGGTCGCCGACGCCGGCTACGGCGACGCCGCGCAGTTCCGCCCCGGACCTTATCGGACGCCGACCTGAACTGCGTCAGAGAACTGGGCAGGGAAGTTGAAGATATGCATAGATGTCTTTGAATGTAGCCTCGGGTCATGCCCTCTTCGCTGCTGAGCAGCCAGCAAGCCGCCGACGAGATCCGCGCCCGTACCGGCTTCAAGGCCCACACCCGCTGGATTCGCACCCTGTGTGGCGCCGGACTGCTGACCAACCGCTCCACCAACCAGCGCGTCCGGATCGACCCCACAGAGCTCGAAATGCTGCTGATCCGCCACCCCCGCCGCGTGCTGGGGTTCGAGTACCTGGGGGTCTCACTCCTCCCGGTGGACGCGAACAGCCCGGCTTTCCACCGCGACCCGCCCTGGCCGCTCTACCGCACCCACGCCGGCTACGACCACCACAACACCCACGGTCTCACCCCCGACCAGCGGGCCCGCGCGATCACCTCCATCTGGCGCATCAGCGACGACCTGGCCCAAGACGTCGTCGACCGCGGCATGCCTCTGATCGGTAGCGTCGGCGGCCTGGTCACCCCGCAGATGATCTACTGGCCCCGCGCCGTCGTCACCCTCCAGGGCGGTGTCGGCTTTGACGTCGACCCCGACCGCACCGGACACCTGGACATCCCCAGCGGTGCCCTCATCGACGTCAAGCCCGGCAACACCTGGCGCATCGAACGCGCACCCGCTGCCGCGCACTACCGTACGCCTTCCACATCCCGCTGAACCCTCCTCACCCGGGAAATGTTTCGGTGTATTCGATTACGAACTGGACGAATACGATCTGCAACGCGCGCATCTCCGGTCTCTGGCGTTCCCTCCCACGAATCCGCGAGACCAGAGGGGGAACCACCCCATGTCGATGCTCGACGTGCTCGGCCGCGCGCGGGGTCGCGGGTCTCCGACTACCGCGTGACCGCGGCGGCGAATTCTTGAGTCGGCTCGATCAGCACAACGTCAGGCCGCCGGCGCGCGGGTCACATTCTTCCGCCCAGATGCAGGGGCCGTCAGCTACGAGGTCGGCATGATGCGCATGTCCGAATTTTCTCGGGGTTCTACCGGCCTGGGCCTGTCACGGCGTCGTGGGTAATGAGGCCGACCAGCGCGCCGACGACTTGCCGCAGAGTGAACTCGCCCACCACGGAAACGACAACACCACACAGGACTCCCCTGAGGCGAGTGACGCACCATCCAGCACCGATCTGCTGTGTGCCCTGGCCCAGATCAGGCCACTGATTCCCGGCGGCCGTGGCGGCCAGCTGACACCGGGATCTCCGTGACCGTGGCGGGCAGCCGGTCGGTCGGCGCTTCGAGCAGGCTTCGCAGGTAGTCGCAGAATGCTTCGACCGACCCGTAACGCGCCAGTACCTCGTTGATCAGTTGTCGCACGCTCGCTGCGAGAATCCGCTCGTCCACCTGCACCTGTTACCTTCCCCTCGGTTTCTACTGCTGGCCTGGACGGTGTCACCCGGGCATTCTGCACGATCTCCCCGCCCGCCGTTCGACACGATGAGCCCCGCCGAGGTGGCGGCGATGGCCCAACGTCTCGTCTATACCGATGAACCGATCGAACCCCCGGTTGTGACCGGCCCGGACACCGAGCCGATCATGGTCCCCCGGTCTGTGATGCTGACCCACGACCTCGACAACGCATGCAAGCGCCGTGCAGACCACCTCGGCATATCGCAGTCGGCCTACATCCGGTCGCTGATCGAACGGGACATCGCCACGGCTGGGATCGGCGAGCAGCGCCCGGCGTAGGTCCGCGAACTCCTCGCCGTGATCGCAAAGCACGAGAACGACGAGTACCCCAAAGCATCCTGACCCCCGCCGGCCCACCATCGGTCCCCCGCTCGGCTCCCCCGGGGTACGCCACGCGCTACGCGGGGCCCGCGGGGTCCGTGGGCGGCCGCCTGTCACCCCGTTCGGGACTTGCTGGTTCTTGCGCGACGCATCGCACCGTCAGCGAATGGCCGCGGGCCAAGATGTCAGTTGTGCACGGCGGGGAGGGTGTGGCCGTCGTAGAACAGCTGCACCGCCTGGTCGGCGATCCGCCGTCGCTCACGTTCGGTGTCGGCTGACAGCACGTCGTAGGTGAGGGCGCGGTCTTTGCGGCGGGATGGCGACCTCACCGTAGACGCCCTCGGGCGGGCCGGAGACTTCGCAACGGGGGTCTGGGGATGTGGACGCGCAGTCCGATGGCAGTTAGCCGGGCTTCGAATGGGCGCGGGTCTCCGCGGCCGTGAGCAATTCCAGCCTGACCGGCCTCGACCAGAATCGCTCTGCGCTGCGGCCGCTGCGGAGAGTCTCACGATGGAATGCGGCTCCAAGGCGGAGGGGGGTACGGCCGTGGGGCACGCGGCTCGACACAACGGTCCTCGCCCGCTGAGAACGACCCCCTCATGCCTCCGTCCGCACCGGCCGCCCATGATCGGCGCAGGCCAGGGCCGCAAACTGTGCCAGATCGAACGCTGTCGGACTTTTCTGGCCATTCCCATGCCCATACCTAAAAACGGGGTACCGATCGCTCTATGGACAGATTGGAGGGCAATTCGGCCCAACAAGGGTCCCCCAGGCATTCAAAAGCGGTCAAACTGGACGTAAATCGACCGATTTCAGCATCCTGCCAGCAAACGCTAGGTGGCGGGGCTCGCGTCATCTCTCGCACCCCCGAGCCGCAGTCCACTCGACGTAAGTGCGATGTCGTTACAGACGATCCGCGCCGCCTCGAGCCCCACCGCGAAGCGCATCAATACAGGGGGCGAGCAGCAGGTCTCGCGCAATCGGTCGAATGCGAGTACGGACTTTGCACAATGATAATTTCCGCCGTCCACCCAGGTATATCCGCGAGCACAGGGCACCGACGAACCAGCACAACCATCACCTGCAGGCTCCGGCATTACGAGAGAAGCGTTGCAGCACATGAACCGCCGCAGGCACCGACCCTCACCACCCTCAGCTACTGATGATCGAAGCTACAGCGCCGGCTACTCAGATCGCCCCCCCATAGATTGCGTGATCATGGCTCGCAGCTGTAGGTATTTCCTCCGCACCGCCCCGGTTCGACGGCCGCCGACGGAGGCCGCGCCCAAAGGACCGCTGCTTGCTGCCCCCACCATAAGGCGTTGAACTCGCCAAGGTCTGGGCACGACAACTGTCCCGACACGTCTACCCACGCCGGCACTGAACGGGACGTTGTGCATCGATGGGCGAACTAGCGCCGGGGGCTCGCCATACGAAGGCAATCGGTTGCGCACCGGAATACCCCCACTCCCGCTGTTCCAGTCCCGTACGAGCGAGACCCTTCACCGGACAGCATCACTAGGAACGCATAGGAGGCGGACGCTGTCCACGGCGCATCGACTTCTCGACTGTCCCGGAGTGCTTGACGGGGGCGCACTCTCGACAATGTTGGTTGCTTCACCCGCGTTGGTGAGATCGCCAAATGTCCCCCCACTCACGCTGACACCCCTTCGGTCCTCGCATCAGTACGACGCGGTGTGGGGTCCAGACCTTCGACACGCCAATGCCGCGCGGGTAGCGGCGGCGTGGACTTCACCGCGACGAATAGCGAGATGCACACAGCGGAACTTACCCGCTTCCATCGCAGCCGCTTTGAAGCCATCGCGTATTGGTCCCGCTGAAGAACGCAGCGCCCAGTGATCGGCGGACGAGACGACCCACTAGTAGTCGACGGGCCTGTGTCTACCGCTCAAGCAAGATAGGGCTGAGCGTGGGACACGACTGTGACGCTTCGATCGTGCATGGCATAGGCGATCGAAGTTAGACTTCGCGGCAACGGGGATTCACCGTGAAGCACGAACGATCGAGACTGCCGTAGGAGGTGAGCGCCATGATCGCACAAGCGATCTCGCCGTTCGGCCGAGCCGCCCTCCCCTGCCCGACGTGCCGCCCAAACGGCTCGATCTACGCCACTGTGCCACCCAAGTGTGAGGCCTCGCGGAGAGTAAATGTCTCCGAAAAAATCGGATCTGAACTGCGGAGATCGTGTACTGCAGAGAGTGAGCTCGCGTCTCCGACCCACTCTCAGGCAGGACTTAACGTCTTACATGAGACAGTATTTAAGACCCATCCTGCGACAGATGATGAGACGACACATAAGACGTTAAGACAGTCCATTGCATGTCCGCGAGCTCTGACTGTTCATGAGGATGCTGGATCGATCGAGTCGATGGCTGTTGCAGTGTTCCTCCAAGCGATCCCTCCAACTACCGTTGAGAGCGCGCCGTTCAGGGCAACAACACCTGTTACAGGCAAGGCGCACATGATGGTTGAAGGTAGGGTCGGTAGGACAGTCACAGAGACCATCAGATACTGGGTTCTTGGTCGTGCGGTGAGAACGGCCGGTCAGACGCTCGCGCATCAGGCCGTCAACTGCACACATCGTCAGGTCATTTCCCTGCGCTGTGCGCTGGTAACAAAAAGGGACAGGTACGCGGCAATACCACGTACGGTCACCAGTGCCATGCTGCTGGCAATGACGTGGACCCGGTCAGCGGAATGGTCAGATGCCGTCGCCATGACATGGGAATCGTCCACTGCCTCTGCCTATGTCAAGGCAGGCGACTCCACCCGATACTGCACCGGACATGAAGCTACTGAGAGGATCGCCTACACGATCCATGTCAGGAACCGAGCCGCTATTGGTCGTGCTACCTGGTTCAGGCTACTTCTCTGGACCGACTCCGCTGCACTACTACGTACCCTGACGAATACCCATGGGGTGGGGAATCATCACGCCATCGCTTCAACCCTTCTCAAGTCCATTGCAGAAACCTTGACACGAGCCATGTTTCCGAGTTGCCGGACTACCGCTGCATTGGCAAATCCACAGCCGAGTATCCCGACGTGTGTTGCGCCCGTAGAACCGCTCATGCCCCGTATGACATACAGGGACGCTGGAGGCGTCGAGATGAGCGCATATGTCCAGACAATGGATGAGGGTAGATATCGGGCGAACTCGACTACCGTTGCTACCATCCATGCAAGACTCTCGGTACCGACCAGGCCATCGGCCATCCATCTGCCACCAAAAACGCTTGCCAACAAGGCAGTTGATAGTTGCCGAGCCGCGATATCCACCATGACCTGAGCAAGTACGCGACACCTGATACGCGATCCTGTGCGTCCGTCGATCTCAGCCTGCACCACGGAAAGCGGTGAATGTCTGGCTGGAGCTCAGAGCAATTGGCTTACACGAGCCTTAACCCTGAACTCAGGCCGAGCCATCACCATCGCTCTGCCTGCGACACACCCCTCCAAGATGGTTGTTCCTGCGGCACTACCTCCGGTACTGTCCACGGCGTGACGAGTACGCGTTTGCTGTCAGATCTCCGTGCGGTGCGACGAACGATATTGGTGGCCAACCAAAAAGGGGGAGTGGGGAAGTCCTCGATCGTCGCGGCCATCGCGGTCGCGGTCGCGCGCAGGGGCAAGCGGGTCCTCGTGGTCGACGCCGATCAGCAGGGCAACTGCACTATCCGCGACCTCGGGGTGAAGGATTCCGATGAAGGCCGATCGCTCGCGATGACCCTGCAGTACGGATCGGCGCTCGAACCTGTCCACGATGTACGACCGGGACTCGACGTCGTCTGCGGCGGAAAGCTTCTCGCCATGGCCGGCGCTGTTGTCGCCGGCGCCGAACAGCACGGCATCGACCCCCGCCAGAACCTGCTCGTCGCACTCGAGGCTCTCGTCAACAGCGGCGGCTACGACCTCGTCCTCATCGACTCGGGCCCAGGCGACCGTGGCGTCCTCGACCTTCTGCTCCAGGTTGTCAGCTGGCTGATCGTTCCCACCAAGGAAGATGACGGCAGCATCGACGGCGCGGAACTGCTTGCCCGGCGCTATCTCTGGGCCCGCAAGAACGGTGCGCAGGTCGAACTGATGGGCATGATCCTCTTCGACTGCAACCCCCGCGCCGTGCGCCGTAACGAGGACACACTCGGCAAGATCATGGATCTGCTCGACGGCACCGGCATCGAACCCTTCCGCAGCTTCGTCCGCCAGGACAAGGCAACGGCCTTGGACGCCCGCGCCTTTCACCGAACCGCCGAGGAACTCATCGACTTCGCCCCGCCCAAGAACGGCGACGCAGCAGACCCCGGTGAGGCCCCAGCGAAGAAATACTCACGCGACACCGAGCCGCTTGCTACCGACTACCAGAAGTTGACCAGGGAAGTACTCGTCCGCCTGGCGGCCGGTGAACGTGCGAAAGAAGGTGTGTAAATGGCTCGGAAAGGAGCATTCACGGCCGACGATCTCGACGACATCGACGAGCTCCTGCAACCGTCCCCGCCGCCCGCAGCTGCCGCGACGATCCCGAAACCGCCCAGCGCGGCAACAATCACCGCACCTGCGTACGAACTGCCGGCCAACGGACACAGCAGCAACGGGCCCGCTCCAGCCGCTCCCAAGTCCGCGCGAAAGGCCGCTGCGCCCAAAACGACGAGTAGCGGTGATGCGGGCACAAAACGTCCCCGGACCGCACCGGCTCGGACGAAAGCCGCCCAGACGATCGCCGAAGCCCACGTCACCGCACGGGTGGCCGAAGCGCTGCGCCAACTCACACACAGCGAAAAACAACAGCGAGGCAAGGGGCGCAGCTACGGTGAGGTAGTTCTCGACGCCATCGAGGAGTACGAAACCGAGCTGCGTACACATTTCCAGGAACAGGCCAACGCACAGCCGACAGGACGTCTGTTCCGGCGTGTGGACCAGACTCGTCCGCGGCGGCGACGACACACCGAACCTCCAGTGAAGATCCCGCTGGCCGGCATCATCGCGCCCGACATCGAACTGCTCGACAACCTCGTCATCGAATGGCAGGCAGGCAGTCGGAGTGCCCTGGTCGACGAAGCGCTCAAGCGCTACCTCGCGGAGGAGATCGCCGAAGCAGCAGACGAGGACGACACGGTGGAATCAGCAGGGGAGTAGGGGAGCGGCGTCATGGCGTTCGGAGGTCGTACGGATTCTCCGAACACGACCGCGATGATCGTTCGACTCCGGACCTGGGCATTGGTCGAGAGCCATTACGGCGGCCGAAAACGCTTCTCGCCCAGGTCAGAGGCATAAAAGAGCCAGGCCGAGAACGCGGATGCAACCGGAAAGCCCGGGTGAGGATGACATTTGGGGGAGTGGCTGTGCGAGGTCTCTATCCACAGCCGTCGCCGAGCCTACTACAGGAATCTCTTTTAGGAAAAGAACTACATGGGGCCCGCGTTTTCTGCGTGTCACCTGCGGAAATACCGGGCCCGTGTCCGCGAGATATGCGCGCCGTGTCCGCGAGATATGCGCGCCGTCCTGGGCGAACGGCACGCCCCATGTCCGCAAGATATGCGTGAAAAACCAACGGTGCGAACCCTTTTCACAGTCACAGCTGTGGACAACGTCCGCGAGGTATGCGGGGATAACTTCGGCGATCCACAGTCCGCAAGATATGCGTGCCGTCTTGGCATTCTCTGCGAGCCGTCGAGGCGTTCGATTCGGTAGCAAACCCCTATCAACCTGCAACGAACTGTCTTCGGCTGCGCACCAGTGATATGGCCTCCCGCGCATATCACGCGGACCACAGTTATCCACCGTCCGCGAGGTATGCGTGGACAACTCCTCGGTGTCCGCAAGTTATGCGCGGACAACTCCTCAGCGTCCGCGAGTTATGCGTAGCAGTGCGATCAGCGTCCGCGAGTTATGCGCGCCGGGAGTCGGATGTCCGCCAGTCATGCGTGCTGCGCCACCGCCTCGAGATGCTCCTGTCAACTCGCCCCGTCCGCGAGGTATGCGTGGTCCGACCTGCGCAGATACCTGTGTCCGTGAGTTATGCGCAGAAGAATGCGGCGGAGAGACAGCCAGCGTCGGGCGTGACGAATCCCCGCCCCACCGGCGTTTTCGCTCCATCATCTACCCCATGCACGCACATCGCGGACATCGCGGACGCGCCGCCGGGACCGAAAACCGACGTCTAGGGCCCCTGTCCGCAAGATATGCGGCCCTCTCCCGCCTTTACAGTGTCCGCCAGATATGCGTCCACGACCAGACACGGGATAGCGAAGAACTGGAGTTTCCGCCTGGATATTGGAATGCTAAGCGGCATGCCACGCCCCAAACGCAGTCCATTGGACATCGTCCGGGCGGCGGCCGAAGTGTGGGACGGAGAACAGGAAGTCGGGTACCTGGCTCGTGTATTCACCCAGACGTCGCTGCCGTACCGAGACCCGGGCGACGTCCCCGCCTGGGGCCGACGCAACGGCGATCTGTCACTGACGGTTCAGCCCGGCATGACCACCGACGAGAAGAACCGGCCCGTGTCGATCGGCTACCCGTACGGCACCATGCCACGCCTGATCTTGACCTTCCTGTCGACCGAAGCCGTCCGCACGGGCTCTCCCGAAGTCGTCCTCGGCGACAGCCTCACCGACTTCATGGCCGGCATGGGACTGACTGCGACCGGTGGCAAGAACGGGTCGCTGACCCGGATGCGCAACCAATCCCACCGCCTGTTCAACGCCACTCTCAGTATCGAATACAAGGGTGACCCCAACCGTCGCATCGGCGCGAAACTCTATGTGGCCACTGCCTACAACATCTGGTGTGGCAACGACTCCGAGACCGGGCAGCCCTCCCTGTTCACCTCCACCGTCCGGCTCAGTGACGAGTTCTTCCGGGAAGTCACCGCCCACCCGGTGCCCCTGGATATGAACGCGATCAAAGCCCTCGGCGGATCCGCACTGCGCCTGGACATCTACGCCTGGCTCACCTACCGAATGTTCTCGGTGAAACGCGAGACCACCGTGCCCTGGGAATCGCTGATGGCCCAATTTGGTTCCGCCGCAGACACTTCCGACCGACGCCGTCGTCACCAGTTCCGCAAGGACTTCACCGCATCCCTCAAACAAGTCCTCGTTGTCTACCCCCAGGCCAACGTGGACACAACCGACGCTGGAGTCGTCCTGCGCCCGGGGCTGCCGCACATCCCGATGTCCCCGGGATTTCGAGCGCTGGCCCGCTGACGCCGAACTTTCGTCAGAGACCCGGCGAGCATCCGATGACCATCGCAGCCGGGTCGCGGCCCACGTCATAGGCCGACCAGCCCCAGTAGTTGCGCGACTCCTGCTGCCGCGGAGGAGACGCGACTCCGCGCCAGACGTTGCCGCTGGCTCTCTGGAACGGGGTCACCAACGAGTTGCGCCACAGGCCGATATTCCAGACGGTGCGGCAGGTGTCACCGATCAGTGCCACGGATTGCGCTTGAGTCTCGGTGAGAGACAAGCCATAACGCCGACCGACCAACATTCCAAGACCGTAGCTCTCCGGCACCGACAACAGGAGTTGATTATCGACCTCCGAGACATCGGGCGAAGAGATGTAGATCGCTGCCGGTGGGGTCGCGTTCGGTGGTGATCGGTCCTGGTTCTCCGACCCGAGAATGCCAGTGAGCATCGGAATGTTCCGGCGCAGCCGTTTGTCGTACCGCGCGGACCGCACTGGCTGACGGGAAGCCGCATAGCTCGGCGATTTCGTCGTTGGAGTAGGCGTCGATCTTGGCGCGCAGGATGAGCCTCTCGCGCTCGGGCAGCGCGTCGAGCTCATGCATCCTGCGGGAACGCTCATCCGATGCGGGTTACGCGGGCTCGCTGGAGCCGGTCCTCAAGACCTGCGCGAGGGTGCGTTGCAGCCCGCGCCCAACCGGCATCGGCGTCGCCCAGACCCGGACTCTGGAGACCGAATCGATCGAGCCGCGGCGTACAGGGATGACTCGACTCAGCTACTGCAAGCAGACGCACTCGTCGGTGCGGCGGAACGCGATTGCTGGTTCCGCTCCGGACGCTTACCGTATACGATATGCACACGCCGCCTCGGGTTGCAGGCGAGTGCACCGCCCTGCGACCCACCATGCCTCAACAGCGGGTGGCTGAACTCGCGAACCCAGAAGGACGGCAGTTCGGTGACCGGTTCGGTGTGTCGTTTCGCTTTGCAGAGTGCTGAAGGCGGCGGCGGACCACAGGTGGCGCAACGGAAAGCGGGGCCCGTCAGAGCATTAGAAGCTCGGGTCACGCCGACACTGAGACATCGTCGTCCAGGAGGTCAAATGGAACACAGTAGTGAGCCGCCCAGGGAGCGACTGGGTCAAGCGCATCGAGCGCGCCATATGCGATGAGATGCGCTCCTGGCGACGTCACCTTCATGCACATCCAGAACTGGGCGTCCAGGAGCACCGGACAGCAGCGTTCATCCGGTCACTCTTCGACGAGTGGCGGTTGCCCTACACAACGCCTCTCGAGACAGCGGCTGTCGTGAGTGTGCGCGGCGACATCGATGGGCCCGTGCTTCTGATCCGCGCCGACATCGACGCGCTACGAATCCAGGAGGAGAGCCGCACCAGTTGCGCCTCAACCCGGCCCGGCGTCATGCATGCCTGTGGCCACGATGGCCACACCGAAATCCTGCTCGGGTTCGCCAACGGCTCTCTCGTTGCGAAAGGGCGTTCCGCGGCGAAGTCAGGCTTCTTTCAGCCCGCGGAGAAGCCGGTACCCGGCGGCGTTCCAGCGCTCATCGAGGCTGGCGTGCTTGAGGGTGCGGCGGCGGTGGTGCATCCGATCGTGGCCGCCGAACCGCGCAGATTGAGCATCGGTCAGGTCCGCTCGCCCCCGCCACCGTTGCGCTGTTCACGAGGTCTCCGGTTGTTCTCGGTCGTTAAACCACCTACCTGAGACCTCACCCAACTACCAACGCGGACAACAGCTTTCACCAATGAATTGAGACTGTCGGCCCCGCTTGCCAACGCTTGTGGTAGTCGGCCCGCAGCGTATGACGTGAACGCGAGTCGGGATCCCCAAGCCTTACGACTGGCCCGATCAAACCCAAGAAGACCCGATCGAACCCAAGAAGAAAGGTAGGATCTCGATGTCTGTCCCCGCTGCGCAGCCCGTCTTTGCGTCTGCAGCTCGCGCCGTGCGTAAGTTGGAGGATCTCGGCGATCTGCTGCCCGCTCATGTGGTTACTCAGCTGGTGAAGCTGGAGGCCAGTTCGTTGTCCGACGGCGAGCTCTGCCGGGAGCTGGAGGTGCTGCTGCAGAGGTTCGTACTGGTGGACATTCACATCGACGAGTACGGTATGTGTGCCTGCACACCGGGCGTGGCACCGCCGCGGTTGGTGCAGCACGGCTGGCGTAGCTTTCTGATGCGGGTGGTGAATCCGCACCGGTTCCAGGCGCCGCTGGTCGACCTGACCCAGGGTGTGTTCGGCTTGATTGACCAGAAGAGTCGTGCGGCGCGAACAAAATTGCCCGACGCGCTGACCAGCGTGCCGCGCATCAGGGACGCCTGGCTCGAGGCGAAGCTTGCCGCACCGGCAGAGCTCTCGGGGCTCGAGGTCGAGTACAAGGTCGTCAGCGTGTACTGCCGGGAAAGCGGCGTGCGGACCGGGCAGCTGCAGTTCTCCATCGCTATCGAGGAGACGCCAGCCGGATTCCTCAGGCGTTGGTTCGAAACCGCGGCGTTCGCCGCGAACTTCGAGTTCGACTGCGTGCCGGCCCGGGACATCAGGTTCGACGTCCGCGAGCCCGACGGCCGCAGTTGCGTCGCCGCTATCACGGTGCGTGACGCGCACGGCCGGTCGTACCCGTCGAAGGCGATGCGGCTGGCCCCGGACATGTTCTTCCACGAGCACGTATACCGGGCCACTGGTGAGGTGATCCGGCTGCCCACGGGGCGCTACGAGGTCTGCGCGGTGCGTGGGCCGGAGTACCGCGAGGTCCGGGTGGATGTGGATATCGAGGCTGGCACCGAGGAGGTCTCGGTCGTACTCGACCGCTGGGTCGACCCGGCCGGCCGCGGCTACTATTCGGGCGATCCGCACATCCACGCCGGTGGTTGCTCGCATTACAGCGTGCCGACGGAGGGCGTCACGCCGGAGACCATGATCCGGCACGTCCGCGGCGAGGGCTTGTGGCTCGGTAGCGTGTTGACCTGGGGTCCCTGCTATTACCACCAGAAGCAGTTCTTCAGCGGCGAGGCGATCAGCCCGGCGGCGCTGCTGGAGTATCCGCAGATGCAGCAGGCCCAGGGCATGACCTGGACTCCGCAGCCGACCGACCGCGACGGCGAGAGCACGCTCCGATACGACCTGGAGGTGTCCGGGTTCCCGTCCAGTCATTCCGGCCACGCCATCTTGCTTGGGCTCACCGACCAGGACTACCCGAACACCACCCTCATCGAGGATTGGCCGTCGTGGAATCTGCCGATCATGCGATGGGGCCACTCGCAGGACGCGCTGGTGGGCTACGCGCACTGCGGACTCGGGCTGTCGGTGGGCACGGATGAGCTGCCGAACTACGTGATCCCGGGGTTCGGGGCGATTGGTTCCAACGAGATCATCGTCGATGTTCCGCTCGGCGCCGCTGATTTCCAATGCGGTGCCCAGCTCGCCCCCACCGCCGAGCTGAACATCTGGTACCACCTGCTCAACGTCGGATACCGCACCCTGATGCTCGGCGAGACCGACTACCCGTGCATCTACGACGAAGGCCCGGGCGTCGGACGCACCTACGTCCGACTGCCCGAGCCTCCGCAAGGAAAGCGGGCGCTGGAGGCCTGGATCACCGGTCTGAAGGAAGACGCGTCGTACTTCGGTGACGGCCGCAGTCACATGTTCGACCTCGCCGTCAACGGCGATCTCAATCGCGAGCAAATGGCCGAAGCGCCCGGCCCGGTGCAGGTGACCGCGACGATCACGGCCTGGCTGCCCGAGCAGCCGCCTGCGCCACCACCAGGCCGTCCGGCCTATAGCGCGCCGGCGGGCTGGCACCTGGAGCGCGCCCGGATCGGTGCGTCCCGCACGATTGTGCTCGAACTGGTGGTCAACGGTGTCGCCGTGGCATCGCAGGAGATCGTTGCCGATGGCATCGAACACGAGGTCGCGTTCGACGTCACGCTGGAGCGCTCATCCTGGGTTGCGATGCGGATCCTGTGCAGCGTGCACACCCAGCCGATCTTCGTCGAGATCGCAGGCAACCCGATCCGCGCTTCACGGCGCAGCGCACAGTGGCTACACGACTGCGTCGACGCCTTGTGGGAGGCGAAATCCGGGTTCATCCGTGAAAGCGAGCGCGGCGCCGCCCGGGAGGCCTACGATGCCGCGCAGGCCGCCTACCTGACCCGGCGCGACGAATGCGAGGTCGACTGATGAGTCACTGCGCACCCGCCGTCGGATGTTGCGGGCCGGTCGAGACCGACGCGCCGATCGCGGTCGTCATCAACCCGGAGGCCCGGGTCAACGTGGCGCGCACCAGCGCGCCGCTCGGCGAGCTGACTCCAGGTGACTGGCACACCATCGACGTCACGGTGGTGAACGACGGATTCGTGACCGGCCCGCTAGCCATCGAAGCCACACCGGTCCGCGGCATCGACCTCGATCTACCGGTCCACGAACTCACCGGCGAACACCGCCAGGACGCCACGTTCCGGATCCGCTTCAACACCGCCGCTGTCGCAGACGTCACCCTGACATTCCGGGCTCTGGCCGCCCTCGGTGGACTCGCCAACCACAGCACCATTCACCTCCTCCTCCGCGCCCGATGACCCCGGTTGAGTCGGCCCGCAGCGCGGTGCCGGTGTTGCTACCGGTCCTTTTTAAAAAATGACCCTGGAGTTCGTTGGGGGCTCGCTGTCCGGTTCCCCGCTGGACCTGGAAGCAGGTCGCGGGAGGTAGGGATCGGATTCCGTCGAGCGCGGTGCGCCACGGATCGACCTCGAGGGTCGATCCGTACAGCAGCCGGTGGCGGATCGTATCGAGATCTGGCCAGCTGGGAACAGTGGCGCACCGTCGCTCGAGGCGGCAGAGACGACTCTGCGGGTCCGCGAAACCCACATGTCGATCGACGATTGCCTTGAGTACAGTGTGGCCTACCATCTCGCCTATCACCGCACTCCCGTCTACGTCAGCCCCGGAGACCACTTCTCGATACTGTCGGGGGCGGGCCTGGCCGCACTGTGCGATGTCCTCGACCGGCAGAGCGAGTGAGCATGTACAGCGGATGCGGCATCGCACCGACTCGACATCAAGCCCCTGTATTTCCACCACAGTCGGGCCGCGTGTTCATTCCTGGCAGCGGCTATCGCCCTCCGCTCCAGCCACTTTCGGATTCACCACTGATCAACGTCGATCGCGCCGTTGTTACACTCCCACCACCGTTCCCCAAAATTCCGCGTTTCGACATCCCGCGTTGAGGAGCTGGTCACCCGTATGAACATCCGCTCCGAAGGCCGCGTGGGCCGTAACTTTGCCAACAACCGCCTGGTGGTCGAAGGCATGCTGTGTCGGCTGCGCACCAGTTTGCCGTGGCGGGACCTGCCCGCGCACTTCGGGCCGTGGCAGACGGTGTGGAAACGCCACCGTCGCTACGCCGCTGACGGCACCTGGGACCGGGTGCCGACCGCGTTGGTGGCGTTGGCCGATACCACTGGTGATCTGGACTGGGTGGTCTGGATCGATTCGACGATCGTGCGGGTACACCAGCACGCCGCCGGCGCGGTCGCCGACTCGGTGACCTGATGACCAGGCGTGCGGCGATGTCGCGCAGGCTGTGGTTCTGCTGGCGCAGGGGGTGCAGGGCCATGGACAGCATGGCGTCGTCGGCGACGGTGGCGCCGCCGATGGCCGTCGGCCCCACGCATGCGGGGATGGTCCGAGTTCGTCGAGTCGGCCGGGGCGGGTTATCGAGTCGGCCCCGCGCATGCGGGGGTGGGTTCGTCGGCCCGCGGGACGGTGTTCCAGGTTTCGTGTCGGTAGGTGTGTCTATGGTGTCGGCTATGACCACTGGAGGGGTTGCCGGGGTGGATTGCTGGGCGTATTTGCCTGAGCAGGAGAGGGTGTGGCTGTCGGCGTTGTGGGGTAAGTCAGCTGGTCGTGCGGGTGGCACGGTGAACTTGCTGCTGTCGCACATGCTGGATACCGCGGCTGTTGCTGCGTTGATCTGGGACGAGTATCTGGCCGAGTCCGTTCGGTGGCAGGTTTCCGAGGCGGCCGGTAGTGGGGAGGCTGGGCGTCGGTTGTTCGTGTGGCTGTGCGGTGTTCATGATCTGGGCAAGGCGACTCCAGCATTTCAATGCGTGGATGCCGAGGGTGCCGCTCCGGTCAGGGCAGTCGGGCTGGTGTGGGACGAGGCTCTGGTCAAAGTCCATCGCTGGCGGCATGAACACGCGGGTGCGAAGGTGCTCGAGGAGTTCCTCAAACGGGCGGGATGGTCTGCTGCGCAGCGGGTTTCCCGCTGCACCGGCCGGGTAAATCCGCCCCCTCGCGGTCCGGTCCGTGAATCTCGCTTGTCATCGCTCCTGGCGACCGACGCCCGCGTCCGCGCGGCCGTCGAGGTCCTCACCGCGGGCCGCACCACCATCGTCGTGGGCACGGCGCCACGCAGCGTCATTTGAACCGGACCAGCACGTCCCTGGGCGGAACGGTGAACCGGCCTCCCTCGACTGTGCACGCACGGTCGGATCTGGCCGGGGTCGCACTCACTGCCACCGACCGGGCGCGCCTGGCGCATCTCGATGTCACACCGACCCGCGTGGGCCGTCCCCGAGCCGTCGTCGTGTCACCGGCCGCGGCGCTGATCACGCACGACGATGACGTCCGTATGGGGGTGCGGCGCGCAAATGCCAAAGCAGCCAATACGTTGCGCGCCTACCGCAGTTCGTGGCGGCGGTACTGCCGTTGGTGCGCTGGACGTGGGGTGTCGCCGGTGCCCGCCGGGTTCTCAGGTGATCCTGGAAGGGGTCGACCAGGCAAGCGCGATATTGCGGCGGCGCAGCCGATCCGGTTGCGGAACTCGGGCATAGCGTTTGACGGTATTGAGCGCCAGACCGAGCTGCCGCGAGCAGTTCAGACCACGCCGAAGCAGTGCGCGTCCTAGTGGTGATGTGAGGTGGCCCCCTGTGCGGGTGGGGAAGGCAGTTGCGGATCGCGGTATGGCGGCCGGCCGGACCGGAAGCGCCGCGAGCAGCCGTATGCCGGCGCGGTGCCGAAGCCGGTGAGCTCCTCGGCAACCTGGGCGGCGGGGGAGCGGGTCAGCGGGCAGCGGACAGCACGGCGCGGCCGGTGACCACCTCACCCATGCGCCAACGCAGACAACAGTTTCCGCAGAACCGTTGAGGGGTGGCATCGCGCAGCGGTGCCACCCCTCAACTCAGTTCGACGCGGGGCCTGGGTCGGTGTCATCGTGCAGCAAACTCGTCATCGCGGCCTGAGCGAAGTTGTGACTGGACAGTTCGGGCTGGATACCCGGTCGTTGAGACCGTATGACTTGGGCGAGTCTGCTGACGAGCTGGTGGGTCGAGACACCGGCGAAGGCGATTCGCACCAATCCGATCTCACCATCGCTCGCCGAACGTACCGCCGCCTCGAGCCGGCGGATGGCTTCGAGGACTTCCCGAGCCGGGCTGACGAGCGCCTCGCGACTCGCGGTCAGTTTCACCGAGCGGGTGTTTCGCTCGAAGAGTCGGGCTCTGAGTTCATGCTCGAGCTGATTTGATCGTCCGGCTGAGCAGAGGTTGTGCGATATGCAGCTTCTCGGCGGCGCGCCCGAAATGTAGTTCCTCGGCAACCGCCAGGAACGATTGCAGCTGCTCCATATTCATGCCCCGGACCTCCATTGATGAGCAAGTTGATATCAATCGTACGCAGTTTAGGTATTGGACTGATCGCAATATGTCGGGCGATAGTAATCGCATGCACGCCGCTCCCGAAGTACCTGATGACGTCTTAGCTGAAATGCTCGGCCAGACACGCGAATTCGTGCGCGAAGTGGTGATGCCGCGCGAGCAGGAGATCGCCGACAGCGACTCGATCCCCGACGACATTCGCACCAGGCCCAAGGACATGGGCCTGTTCGGATACGCGATCCCGCAGCAGTGGGGCGGGCTGGGACTCGTTCTCAGTTAGGACGTCGAGTTGGCCACGGAACTCGGGTATACCGCGCTGGCGCTGCGATCGATGTTCGGCACCAACAACGGCATCGCAGGCCAGGTCATAGTCGGATTCGGCACCGACGAGCAGAAGGCCCGGTGGTTGGACCCGATCGCCTCCGGCCAGATCGTGGCCTCCTTCGCGCTGACAGAGCCGAGTACGGGATCCAACCCAGCAGGACTCACCACCAAGGCGGTGCGTGAGGGAAACGGCTGGCGCATCAGCGGTCAGAAGCGCATCACCAACGCGCCGCTGGCGGATCTGTCCGTGGTCTTCGCGCGCACCCACTCCGCGGACGCCGACGGCACGGGTGTCGCTCAGTCCCTCGTACCCGCCGACGGGCCGGAAGTGTCGGTCGGAACCAAGGACCGAAAGATGGGACAGAAGGGTTCCTGGACGGCGGACGTCCACTTCAACGACGTTCGCGTGCCCGCGTCCGCGCTGTTCGGCGGCAATGAGGACGTCGGCTACCGGGCGGCCATGACCTCCTTGGCCCGAGGCCGCGTGCACATCGCGGCCCTGGCCGTCGGCCAGGCCCAGCGCGCACTGGACGAGTCGATCGCCTTCGCCGCCACCATGACACAGGGCGGCATACCGATCGGGAACTTCCAACTCAACCAAGCGATGCTGGCAGATCAGCAGACCGGGGTGATGGCGGACCGCGCGTTGGTGCGCGACGTCGCCAGGAAGTGGGTATCGGGCGAGGACCGGCGCATCGCACCGTCGGTCGCCAAGCTGTACTGCACCGAGATGGCCGCGAAGGTCGCGGATCTGGCGGTACAGGTGCACGGCGGCAGCGGCTATGTGCGTGAGTGCGCCGTCGAACGGATCTACCGGGACATACGGCTACTGCGGCTGTACGAGGGCACCAGCGAGATCCAGCGCTTGATCATCGGTTGGCGGACTGATGAGGAACGCGGCGCGATGAGCCATCCACTCGACGATGTCACCGGGGTCGCCCTCGATCAGGCTGTCGCCGCGCCCCTCGCCACCCGCGGGCTCGCGGATCTCGGCACGCGAGTCATCGAGGTGGAGCGGGTGGATGGCGGCAACCTCGCGCGCGGCGACGACCATGTCGTCTACGGCATCGGAGCGCATTTCGTATGGCTCAATCGTGGGAAGGAATCGCTGCCCGTCGAGATCAAGAACGACAACGGCCGCGCTGTCGTATGTCGTCTCGATGACCGGGCCGAGGTCTTCCTTCAGAACCTCGCGCCGGGAGCGGCCGAGCGCCTCAGATTCGGAGCCGCGGAACTGCGGCCGAAGCGGCCCGAACTGATCGTGGTCAACCTCTTCGGATACGGCAGCGGTGGCCCGCTCGAACATCGCAAGGCCTACGACAAGCTGGTCCCGGCCGAGGCAGGGCTGACCTCGATCACGGGCACCCCGGAGACCTCGGTCACGACTGGCATCCCGACCGCGGACATCGCTTCGGAAATGTACTGCGCGCAAGCGATTCTGGCGGCACTGCTGCGCCGATCGCGCACCGGCGAGGGCTCCACCATCGAGGTTTCCATGCTCGAGGCCACCGTGAAATCGCTGGGGCATGCCCTTTACACGCAGCTGCACACCGGCAGTCCGCCGCCTCGAATGGGGTTGAGCCACAGCTCGACCGCCCCATACGACGCGTTTCCGACCCGTGATGGCGAGGTACTGACCGGGGTGCAGAGCGACTCGGGTCGGCGCGCCCTGGTGACCGAGGCGGCCGGCGCTCCGGAATTGGCCGAGGACCCTCGATTCGCCACCGATGTGCAACGGATCCGGCGCCGATCGGAGTGCGACGCCTTGGTCGCCGCGCGAACGATCTACTGGTCCACGGCCGCACTCGACGTCGAGCTCGCCGCTGCCGGAATCCCAGTGGCGCAGGTCAAGGAATCGACAAGGTTGCCGAACACGCGCAACTGCGCGTGCGTGATCGATGGCGGATCCTGGGCACCGAGTATGCCGACATCGAAGACTTGCTTTCCCCCTCATCACTTTCGCGGATCTCGAAGCGTCCATGGGAGACCTACCGGAGCTCGGTCGGCACGCTCTCGCGCTGCTGCTCGAATCCGGTATGGACACTGCCGCAGCAGAACCTCTCATAGTGGCCGACCATGCGCTTCAGGCCCACGAATCCGATAGACCCGATGACGTCTCCGCGTAACCCGACGAAAAGAGAATACACATGCTGACCGGACGTACCGCCGTGATCACCGGAGGCGCGCAGGGCATAGGACTGGCCATCGCGCGCACCTTCGCCGCCAACGGCGCCAAGGTGGTGCTGGGAGACCTCGACGAATCAGCGGCCGTGCGGGCCGCTGCGACCCTGGAAACCGACGCGCTAGGCGTGCACTGTGATGTCACGTCCTCCACCGACGTCACCCGCCTGCTCGCCACTGCGACCGACCGGTGCGGGGGGCTCGATATCATGGTGAACAACGCTGGCGTCACCCGCGACGCGACGATGCGCAAGATGACCGAAACGCAGTTCGACGAGGTGATCGACGTTCATCTGCGAGGATGCTGGAACGGCACCCGTCTCGCTGCCGGAATCATGCGCGAGAACGGGGGCGGTTCGATCATCAACCTGTCATCGATCTCGGGGAAGGTCGGCTTCGTCGGCCAGACGAATTACTCCGCGGCGAAAGCCGGCATCGTCGGCTTGTCCAAGGCGGCGGCGAAGGAAGTCGCCCATCTCGGCGTGCGTATCAACGTTATTCAGCCCGGCCTCATCCGAACGGCGATGACCGAGGCGATGCCGCAGAGGGTATGGGACCAGAAGATGACCGAGGTCCCCATGGGGCGCGCCGGTGAACCCGAAGAGGTCGCGTCGGTCGCTTTGTTCTACGCCTCCGATCTGTCGTCGTACATGACCGGCACTGTGGCCGAAGTGACCGGCGGACGCTACATGTAGGGGATATCCCCCGGGAAGACGACTGCAATGGAAAAGACCAAGAAGGCATTACGCGTTTTCGATTCTCTCGAATCGGTGAGGAACAGTCTTGGGGAAACTATTGGTCCCAGTCCCTGGCTGACCATCGAGCAGGATCGCATAGACCGCTTTGCGGAGGCCACCGGTGATCGGCAGTGGATCCACTGCGACCGTGAGCGCGCGGTCTCGGGACCGTACGGCACGACCATCGCGCACGGCTATCTGACGTTGTCGCTGCTGCCTTACCTCGCCGCCGGGCTCTACGAGGTGGCGGTTGGATCGGCGCGGGTGAACTACGGCAGCAACAAGGTTCGCTTCCCGTCGCCCGTCCGGGCTGGACACCGCGTCCGGGCATCGGCCACACCGGTCGAGTGCCGCAGCGTGGAGGCCGGGACCTTCCTCACTGTCCGGTTCGAGGTCGAGGTCGAAGGCAGCGACAAGCCCGCCGTGGTCGCCGAAACTGTCACCCTCATCGTCGCATGACCGGGTTCCCGACCCCTCTCGCCCGCACAAGGAGTACGACATGCCCGAAGCAGTCATCTGCGAACCTCTCCGCACACCCGTCGGTCGCTTCGGCGGCGTCCTGCGTGACATCGCCCCCGAGGATCTCGCGGCCACCGTCATCGCCGAATTGCTCTCCCGTACAGGTATTTCCGACACCGATATCGACGACGTGATTCTCGGCCAGGCGTCCCCGAGCGGCGAGGCCCCGGCGATCGGCCGCGTCGCGGCACTCAATGCCGGTCTGAGCGTGGATGTCCCGGGTCTGCAGGTCGACCGCCGTTGCGGTTCCGGGCTGCAGGCGATCATCCAAGCGGTGATGCAGGTCCAATCCGGCGGCAGCGACCTGGTCCTCGCCGGCGGTGTCGAGTCCATGAGTCAGGCCGAGTTCTACGCCACGGGAATGCGTTATGGTATCCGCGGTGACGCGGTGGCCCTCAACGACCGGCTCGCCCGTGCACGGGTGACTGCCGGCGGGCGGAATCATCCGGTGCTCGGCGGCATGATCGAGACCGCCGAGAACTTGCGGGCCGAATTCGCCATCAGCCGTGCCGATCAGGACGCACTCGCGGTCAGGTCTCATCAGCGCGCGGTCGAGGCTCAGCGGAGCGGGATTTTCGCCGAGGAGATCGTCTCGGTGACCGTTCCGCAGCGCCGCGGCGCTGCGCTGGTCGTCGACACCGACGAACACCCGCGCGCCGACACCAGCCTGTCGTCGCTGGCCGAGCTGCGGCCGATTCGTGCCGACATCGATCCCGGCTCGACCGTCACTGCTGGCAACGCCAGCGGTCAGAACGACGGTGCCGCACTCGCGGTCGTCACCACCGAGCAGAAGGCGAAGGCGCTCGGTCTGCGTCCGCTGGCCCGGCTCGTGAGCTGGGCCGTGGCCGGTGTCGCGCCGCGGACGATGGGCATCGGACCGGTGCCGGCGACCGAGAAGGCGCTGGGCCGACTGGGGCTGGGACTGGCAGACATCGATGTCATCGAACTCAACGAGGCCTTCGCCGCTCAGGCTCTCGCCGTGACTCGCACCTGGGGTCTGGATCCCGACGACCCGCGCCTGAACCCGAACGGCTCGGGCATCTCGCTCGGTCACCCGGTCGGTGCGACCGGCGCCCGCATCCTCGCGACACTATTGCGTGAACTCGACCGCAGACAGGCACGCTTCGGCTTGGAGACGATGTGCATCGGCGGCGGCCAGGGCCTGGCCGCCATCTTCGAAAACTATGCGGTCGGTTCGAACTGAGAGTCCTTGCGGCGTGTCAGGCCCCGCTGCGTAGGTTGAGGCGAGCGAGTGTTCGTTTGTCTGAGCATCGACATGGTGAGCGCGACAACTGCCAGGTGCTCGAACACCTCGATGTGCCAGTGCGCGTTCATTTCGGACCCGGTCGGGCCGTGATCCTGCGACATCTGCAGAATCTCGATCCCGCGGACGTGGAACCGGCTAAAGGCCCTCGTGCGGTGCGCGTCGTCCTCGGGCGCACCGCCGGTCATCACTTTGACCGCCGCGGACTCACCCGATCACCCGCGCGCACTTGTCTGTCAGATGGCGACGAAGGTCCGGTTGGCGGCCCTGCGCGAGATACCCGAACACATCCCCGCGTTCGTCGGCCTGATCCGGGCAGGTGTGGACCGGCCCGAACGAACCACGAGATTCTTGTCGGGAGCCCAGCAGCTGCTGATGCGATCGCCGTGGCTGGGCAAGGTCGCCGAGCTGCGCCGTATCGTCGAACTGCTGGTCAAGCGTATGCCAGGACGGATCATGCAAGCGGCTGGCCTGCCCGCCACCATCCGGCAGGCGGGTTCACGGTAGCGGTGGACGATGATCGAAATTGCGAGCGGGATGCCATTGCGCGGGCGCTGCAGCGGTTCGGCGACAATCGAAGCAAGGCCGCCGAGGCTCTTGCGAATGCCGTGGTGAAATTCGCCGATACCACTGCCTGCCGTCGTTTTCAGCTGCACTCGTAGCAGCGGATCTGGTTGTGTTCGCTCGCGAACGCGGACCGGCAGATGTGTTGCCCCGCCCGTCCACGACTACCTCGTCGCTTGTGAATTCATCGCGACGGCACTAAAACGGTTGTGGCTGAAGAATATTCACCGACTATCGAAGCGGCGAACGTGCACAACCCGAGCCGACACCATCGGCGGACCGGTGCACTGGCTCTGCACTTGGCGCAACTCCCCCAGATCTTGGTCTCCTGACCTGGCACAGAAGACGAGTCTCTAGACTGACCGGGGTGGCTCAGTGAGACGGTTGCTTCCGTCAACGACCAAGGCAGAGAATCGGCCCGTGGGATGGTCTTTGCTCGTCGGTCCCGCGCGGTCGGGGACCATTGCTGAGCAGCTTTCGCAGGTCGTGTAGGGCTGAGCTGATCCGCACGCTGCAGCAGCTGGACAGAACTGATAGCCGGCCCGCAACCTGATCTGTGGAGGACCTCTCCCTCACCGACGCTCGCAGCACGGTCGCGCTGGTGGCTGCGTTGCGGCAGGCCGGCGCCACCGATGAGGTCACCGCACTGGCGCGACGCGGATGCAAGCACGAGGAGCGGCAACGATGCCATTGAATACCAACCCCGGCCCCCACTACGCCGCGGAGCCACCATCGCCGGGCACAAGGCTGAGCATCTGGTCTGTCGTCGCCGTCCTGGCGGCGCTCCAGTTCGGGGCCGGCCTCATCCAAGGCTTCTATCTCCCGCTCCTGCCCGATATCGGCGCTCATCTCCATGTCGCGGCTGGCCCCTTGAACTGGTTCTTCAGTGTCGGATTGCTGGGCGCGGCAGTCTCGATACCGATTCTCTCGGCGCTCGGCGATCGCTATGGTCATCGCCGTCTGCTCAATGTAGCGGTCTGGGCGACAGCCGCGGGGTCCGCTCTGATTTGCCTGGCACCGTCGTTCCTCGTCGTTCTGCTCGGATGCGGTATACAGGCACCGATCCTGGTATGGCTCGCATTGGAGATCGCCTTGGTGCGAGACAAGCTCGCAGGAGCGCGGGCTACCACCGGGATCGGCCTTCTGGCCAGCTCTTTAAGCGCTGGCTACCTTCTCGGCAGCTTGGTCGCCGGTTCGATTCAGTCTGTACTCGGTGACATCCGGCTAACACTGGCAATACCTGTGGTGTTGACGGTCCTCTGCGGTGTTGTGACGATGTTTCTCGTTCCCGAGTCCACGACCCGAACCAATCGGCCGATCGACTGGATTGGCGCCTTGAGCGTGTCACTAGGGCTGGCTGCCATTTTGCTGACCATGCTCCAGGCCGGGCGTACCGGCTGGGCGGCGCCGCGAATCTGGATTGGCATCACGGCAGGGTCGGTGGTTTTCGTGGCGTGGGCTTGGTGGGAACTGCGCACTGACCATCCGATGGTGAACTTGCGTCTGTTCGCTAGCACAGCGATTTTGCCGGCTATGCTGCTCACGCTGTGCTATGGCGTTGTCGTCTATGGCGAGACGGTACCATTGGTGACCTTTCTATCCGCGGACCCGAAGAAGCTCGGCTACGGATTCGGGTTCTCCTCCTCGGCGATTTCCCTGTCCATCGCCGCCATCCTGGTGGCTCTGGTGGTCGGTTCGTCACTCTCTGGCCCCATATCTAACAAGATCGGGGTTCGATCTGTTTTGTCGATCGGAATCGGTGTCGCCGGAGTTTCCTACGTTAGCATGGTGTTCTTCCATAGTTCCGTATGGATGATCCTGGGAGCGGGAGCGGCACTAAACTTCGGTTGCGGACTGTTGATCGCGGGTTTGCCGATCTATATCTCGGGGGTTGTGCCCAGAGATAACGTCGCCACCGCGACGGGAACATATAGCACGTTGAAGGTGCTGGGTGCATCCGTGGCAACCGCGTCCTTCGGCACGCTGTTGTCCAGCTTCACCTCAGCCACTTCCGGCGCACCGACGATGAGCGGCTATATCGCCGTGTGGTTCACGTGTGCAGCGCCCGCGGCGGCGGCGCTTGTGATGTTGGCACTGGTGTGGCGCGCCTGACGCTGCGACTCCCGAGGGAGCATCCACCCAACCCGATATCAGCAGTTCTTGCTAAAGGGAAGAAAACGATGAGAAATCAGGGCGAGGATCGATGGGTGGGTGACTCATCTGAGGCCGAAGAATAAGACAAAGAAAAAAACATCGCAGCACGATTCAATTCCCAGGAGTTAGAGTTTAGTTCGCCGGCGGCATCGAAAGGTGACTGTATCGGTAAACGGGATAAAAAGCCAAACAAATAAGAGCAATCTAGCTGTCGCAGAAATGGCGGCCGCCCTCCAGATATTCGGGCAGCCGGCTGAGCGTCAGAAACCATCGACGATCTCTACTGGAAGCTTTGCTCACCGGAGAATCCATGAAAGATATCTTTTTACCTGTCGGCTCATGAGACGGCCAATGATCGATGCTGGTGATCTGCGTCCTGTCGAGCTCACCCATGTCCTTTTGGGCTGCATTGAGGAGCTGCACCCGCGCATCAGCGCGTTTTTGACGGTCACATTGGAACGTGCCTTGGCCGACGCTCATCCTGCAGAGGAGCGGACACGCCGCGGGCAGCGGCTCGGCCCGATTGGCCGCGTGCCGCGGGCTCGTGACTCGTGGACGGTGGTGGGCGGCGCCGCGCGGTTGTGGAGCCGGTCGAGATGTTCTCGCGTACTTGCCATGCGGTGGAGCGGTCGCCGAACACGGTGCGGGCGTATGCGCGACTGTATCAACGACAGACAGCCAACGGGCCGGAGATAACGCGCTCCATCGTCAGCTCGGCATTCTCCCGGCGCCGCCGCAGCAGCTCCTGCCGTTGTTCTGATTCGCTTCAACCGGTCACCGGCGGCGCCGTCACGAACCTGCCGATCCCGGGCCACCCAGGTTGTCAGCGTGCCTTCGTTGATGTCCAGCTCCCGGGCGACCTGCGCGATCGGGCGACGTCTCGCGCACAATCCGCACCGCTCCCTCGCGGAACTCGCTATCGAACTTGCATCTCTTCTCCGCCATCAGGCCTCTCCCCTCTATGAATCTCCACGATGAGAGGAGAATCGCATACCTCCCGATTCACACGTGCCACGATGTGGGCGGGGTATCGTCTTGTTAAGCCGAGCAGTGTGATGTGAGTGGCTAATGGTGGACTCCGATCTATTCAAGACGCAACGTGATCTTGGCACTGATGTGGTCACGGAGTTGAGTGCTGTCGGGTTGGAAAATGCCGAGGAGATCGGCAGGGGTGGTTTCGGCGTCGTATACCGCTGCATCCAGCCTGTTCTGGACCGCATGGTGGCGGTGAAGGTCCTTACCTGCGAACTCGATGAGAATCGGGAACGTTTCTTTCGTGAGCAACAAGCGATGGGCCGGCTGACCGGCCATCCGAACATCATCGGGGTGCTCGAGGTCGGCGAAACCGAGACCGGTCGGCCGTACCTGGTGATGCCGTACCACCCGCAGGGTTCGCTGGACGCGCGGATCCGCCGCGATGGCCCGCTGTCGGTGGAGGAAGTGCTCCGCCTGGGGGTGAAGATGGCGGGTGCGCTGGAAACGGCACATCGCGCGGAGGTTCTGCACCGTGACGTCAAGCCCGCGAACATTCTGCTCACCGATTACGGTGAGTCGGCGTTGACCGACTTCGGCATCGCCCGTCTGGCCGGGGGTTTCCGGACGGCAACCGGTGCGGTGACCGGTTCGCCGGCGTTCACCGCACCGGAGGTCCTTGCTGGGGATTCACCGACCCGCGGTTCTGACGTGTACGGGTTGGGCGCCACACTATTTTGTGCGCTGACCGGTCACGCGGCGTTCGAGCGCCGCAGCGGTGAACAGGTGGTAGCGCAGTTCCTGCGGATCACGACCCAGCCGGTTCCGGACCTGCGCGAGTGTGGAATCCCGGAGGACGTGTGCGCGGTGATCGAAGTGGCGATGTCGCGTGACCCGCAGGAGCGTCCCACGGCCGCGGTTTTGGGTGAGCAGTTGCAGCGGGTGCAGCGCGCGCATGGACTCGGTGTCGATCAGATGGCGCTGCGGGCCGAACCAGGAGCCGAACAGGCAACGCCCGCAACTGTGGATGAGAGCAAGATCCTAGGTCGAGCCCTCGATTCGGCGGGCGATGGCATGGGGAATCTGCCGCGGGAGCTGACCACCTTTGTGGATCGGCGCAGCGAGGTGGCGGAGGTGAAGACCCTATTGGCGGGGTCGGGTTTGGTAACCCTGACTGGAACTGGCGGCGTCGGCAAAACCAGACTAGCGCTACGGGTCGCTGACAAGGTTCGGCGGGATTTCGCGGGCGGGGTGTGGCTGGTCGAGTTGGGTGAGTTGCGCGATGCGGCGTCGCTTGTCGACGTCGTGGCCGCCACCCTCGGTCTGCGCAACCAGGTCGGCAGACCGATGCTCAAGGTGCTCATGGAATTCCTGTCCGTGCACAGATTGCTGGTACTGGACAACTGCGAGCAGATAGTGGATGCGACTGCCGAGCTGGCCCAGGCGCTGCTGCGGGCCTGCCCCCAGACACGGATTCTGGCGACCAGCCGAGAGGCGCTGGATATCGGCGGGGAATCGGTGTTTCCGGTGCCGCCGCTGAGAGTTCCGCAACAAGCCAACGAACCTACGCTGCGAGAAGTGGTCCACTACGATGCGGTGACATTGTTCGCCGAACGGGCCGCAACGGCGGTGCCCAGCTTCGCCCTGAATGAGGACAACAGGGCCGACGTTGCCCGGATCTGTGCCCGGCTGGACGGGCTGCCGTTAGCGATCGAACTGGCAGCGGCACGGCTGCGCACCATGTCTGTGCAAGAGATCCTGGCGCGTCTGGACGACCGGTATGGCCTGCTGACCCGCAGCAGTCGAGGCGCACCGACACGGCAGCAAACGCTGCGGTGGTGCATCGGCTGGAGCTTTGACCTGTGCACGCCAGCCGAACAACGGCTGTGGGGTCGGCTGTCGGTCTTCGCCGGCAGTTTCGAACTCGACGCCGCCGAGGACGTCTGCGGCAGCGAGATAACCGAGCCGGAGTTCCTCGATAGGTTGTCCGCGCTGGTCGATAAGTCGGTCCTAATCCGCGAGGAAGCCAGAGGCGTAGTCCGATTCCGATTCCTGGAGACCGTGCAGGAATACGGCATGCAGAAGCTCACCGAGGCCGGCGAGGATGCGGAACTGTGCCGACGCCACCGGGACTGGTACGAGCAGTTGGCGCTTGAGGCGGAGGCAGACTGGGTCAGTCCACGCCAGCTCGAATGGATCGCCCGAATCACCCGTGAGCTACCGAATCTGCGCAAGGCACTGGAGTTCAGCCGATCGGAGGTCGCCGAGGCCGGGCTACGAACCACCGCTGCACTACATTTCTTCTGGATCTCGGGCGGGCGGTTCGGCGAGGCGCGCCGATGGTGTGACCGCATGCTTGCCAGCGCATTCGACGCGCCGGCAGTCGACCGAGCCAAGGCTCTCACCACGAACAGCGTGCTCACCGCGCATCTGGGTGACCTTCCGGCCGCAATGGAGTGCACGGCCGAGCTTCGCGCCCTGGCCGAGCAGACGGCCGATCCCGCTATTGCTGCTTTGCTCGCCTTCACCGACGGGTACACCGCTCTCTGCAATGGCGATCTCGCTCGCGCGAGCGCCCGATTGAACGATGCCGTCGAAGCATTCACTGCCCGCGGTGAGGTGATAATCCGAATGAGGGCACTTGTTTCGCTCGGCTGGGCTTTCGTGCTACAGGGGGACATGCCCGGTGCTATCGGCTGCCTTGAGAAAGTGCTGACTGTCTCGGATTCTTTCGGCGAGACCTACTTCCGCTCGCTGGCACTGCGGCCCATGGCGTTCGCCGTCTGGCGGGAGGGTGAGCGCGAGCGGGCGGTGCAGCTGTTGGAGGAGGCTCTTCGGTTGGCGCGACGGGTGGACAATCCGCTTGTCGCCGCGGTCGGTTTGGAAATACTGGCGTGGATCATGGCCGAGAAGAATG
Source organism: Nocardia sp. NPDC059154 (assembly GCF_042755705.1). Taxonomy (NCBI): domain Bacteria; kingdom Bacillati; phylum Actinomycetota; class Actinomycetes; order Mycobacteriales; family Nocardiaceae; genus Nocardia; species Nocardia sp. NPDC059154. Next base: position 17,666 of record NZ_JBHZCS010000055.1, on the reverse strand, counting down.
ATGCCCGGCGCGCGGCGACGTTGCTGGGCGCCGCCCACGGACTCGGTCACGCAATCGGCTCCTCTAGCATCGTGTATCCCCAGTTTCTTACCTACCATCAGCAATGCGAGCGGCGCATCCGCGACCTACTCGGCAGGCGATACGATTCCGCTTACCGCGAGGGTGGCGCGATGAGTTTCGAGGCGGCGGTCGACTTCGCGCTGGGTGAGCAGCATCAAGCCGTGGCAGCAGCCGAAGGTGTATCGGCGGGTTTGACCAAGCGTGAGCGCGAAGTCGCCGACCTCGTCGCTGAGGGGTTGACCAACAAGGCGATCGCCGCCCGGCTGGTGATCTCACAGCGCACAGCGCAAGGACATGTCGAGCACATCCTCACCAAACTGGGATTCACCTCGCGGACGCAGATTGCGGCCTGGTCCGCAGAGCAATCCCACCACAAGCCAGAATAAGCGCGTTGAGAGCCGCGATCACAACCTGTCAAGACGGCCGACCAGGTGCGGGACAAGGCGCCCGCCGCCCAACCAGTGTTCGGTCAAGGTCCCCTTCTGTCGGTGTGATCTGCGGTTTCGGCAGGGTCGAAAGGGACTAGTACTGGTAGTGGCCTCAAAGGGCTTCGGGTGGTTGTGCTCGCGGCACGGTGGACCGAAGCGCTGCCGACATGGCCCCCGATAGCGAAGAGCTGATCTGCACCCGCCGAAAATGCACACCGTTCGAGCCGAATGATTTCGGGTGTGGCTGGAACCAACTCCGCTTGCCCTCAGCTGGTGAATGCACCGCGGTACGCGGCGGCGGGGTGGCTGTCCGGGAGGATGTCCGAGCCTGTGAGCTTGTGACGCACAGTGCCCTCTGCATACTCGCGTTGCGCGAGTCCACGGTCCTGCAGGACAGGGATGACATGGTCGATGAACTCGACATAGCTCGCAGGAATGGTGGCGTTGACGACGTTGATTCCGCCTACCCCAGCGTGGCGCCACTGCTCGAGGTGGTCGGCGATCTGTTCGGGGGCGCCCACGACTCGGCCGTTGCGGCTGCGCAGCTGGGCGAGGTCACGCACGGTCGGCTCTCTGCCGGGCACCGCTTCACGAAGCCACTTCAGTATGCTCCGAGAGCCTTCGGTCTCGACAGTGCCGATGGGGGTGTCGAGGTCGTAGTGCCCTAGGTGGATCCCAATGCCGCCGGCGGAGTGCGCGACGATGGTATCGAGGTCGATGTACTCATCGAGTTCGGCCGCCTTGCGGTGGGCTTCTTCCTCGGTAGACCCGATGACAAAGGAAAAACCCTGGAAGAACTGCAGGTCGTTTGCTTTTCTTCCACTTTCGACGACCAGCGCCCGAGTGTCTTCGATCAGGCGCTTCGCAACGGACGGATTCGGCGACATGATGAACTGGGCTTCTGCATTCCGCGCGGCGAATCGTCTACCGGCGGGGGAGGATCCGGCCTGGAAGAGCACCGGAGTGCGCTGCGGGGACGGGGCCACCAGATGCGGACCCTCGACGCGGTAGCGGTCACCGTCGTGATTGATCTTGTGGACCTTGGAGAAGTCGCCGTGCAGACCCGATGCCTTATCTTGGATCAGCGCACCGTCGTCCCATGACCCTTCCCACAACTTGTAGGCCACCTGGACGTCCTCGTCGGCCCAGGCGTACCGGTCGTCATGCGCCGTCAGACCGTCGAAGCCGAAGTTTTTCCGGTGCCGTGGACAAGCTCAGAGCAGCTGGATTCGGCAGGCTCCGGGTACGGGCAGCAGCGTCTGACCGGTAACTACCACACGACGCCCGTTTACGTCGGAAACTCCGGTGCAGGCCAGGAGCGCGTTCGTGCCGATGTTGGCTGATGAGCGCGGAATCTGTTCAGGGTACCAGCTCCGATTGGTCTGTCCTCGTGTGAGCTGCGGGACCTGATCACCACGATCGGTGAGGGAGCCGCAGAGCGGGCACGCCTGGGCCTGAGCCCGGAGGAGCCGATCGCGCTCATCCGGAAGGCTGGCGCTCATCCGGAACGCTGGTCTGGGTGCGGTGACACTGACAGCAGGTGATGGCGGATCCCGGTGCGTCGATGCGCGAGCTCCTTTCTCTGGTGATCGACCCTTGCCGAAGCGGATCCCAATGTCGCCCACATCCTTGCTCGTAGCCGTTGATGCCGGCCCGGCCCGATCCGGCGCTTCTTCCGAACCCGGGCCGGACGTTTCAACCCTTCCTCACGCCAGAGACGGTGCGTGCGTTTGCGATTGATCACCAATCCCTTGACACGGCACAGCGCGTGCGCCTTGCGCCACCCCCACCGCGGATGCATTCGTGAGATCGCCCGCAAACGTTGCCGCAGCACCCGCTCGATCTCATCGATCGCCGGTGGTCGCTGTTGCACCGAGCGTGACTGCCCAGCCCCCCGGCCGGCTCGGCGTTCGGACACCCCGAATCGATCCCGCAGCACCACAACGGCCCTGCGGCGCCGATCCGGGCTCAGAAGTTTCCAGGACAGTTCCTTGAGCATGTCGATGTCCAGGGCCTGCTCGGCGACCATCTTCTTCAACCTGGTGTTCTCTTTCTCCAGCTCCTTGGGCCGTATGGCGTCATCGGATTTCATGCCGCCGTACTGTTCTGCCGGCGATGCCAGGTCGCCTCGGCGATCTCGAGGTGCTTGCACACATCCTCAACGGAGGAATTCTGTCCGAGCAGCTTCTCGCCGTCACGCAGCTTGCCGATGATCTGCTCGGGCGTGTGCCGACGTCGTGCCATGGTGTGATCGTCTCCTCCCGCACCCATTGTGGCGCAAAGGAACTCCCACAACCGCTGGACCCGTTCCGAGGGCTCCAGTCACGGCCGCTGGTGCAGACGCATTACATTTGGCCAACAGCACCATTCGCGTATCCGCGCAATGCGGGTCCTGCCGCCGGCCGGACCGTTCTGGGGCCGGCGGTCAGGTCTAGAGCGATGGATTTCGCTGTCAACGGCGCACTGTCTACATTCGCCGCCGCCGGTTGCGGTCGTAGTCTCCGCCATCGTGGCAAGGGAAGTCGGGCGAGGATGTTCACCCGTGGCGGCGACGTGGTTCGCATGCGGCAACCGACACGGTGGGCACGGTATATGTGTACGTGTTGGTGAAAGGCCACTTCTTTTGATATCGATCGTGCGCGAGTGTGTACCCGTCGGCACCGCTGTCTCTTCGCACCCGGATGGGTCGTTGAGATCAAGATGCTGAATGACTTTGCACCAGCGGACAACTCTGCGCTGCGCGAGAGGGTCTGGGCGCCGCCCAACCCGCCGGGGAAGACCCGCCCACCTGCCTGGATTTCATCAAATTCTTGCGAGACGACGAAGATCTCGGCGAAGAGGGCTTGACGACGCGATCTTTCAGATCAAAGCACTCTCCACTGTGCTGGAGCACACCGGATTCCTCGTCCGCGATCCCGCTGCATTGTCCGGATATCCCCGTTATCACACCGTTGTTCACGCGGGCGGCGCAACTGCCCAAGCGAAGGGCCGTTTGTGGCTGGCGAAGGAGTCGATGGTGCGTTTACCCAGCACGTCGCGGGCATAGCGGTGACCTTGTCGACAGCCTCGCGATCGGTGTGCAGCGTTGCGACGATCTCGACCAACGGCAGCACCGGCACCGGGTTGAAGAAGTGGACACCGACCACGCGGCAGGGATTGGCCGTGATGTTGGCCAGGTGGGGCTGCTGTACAGCAAGTGCACACTTCCGCACCTGGCCCGGTACCAATGCAGAACTGTTGGGTGCAGTACTGGTAATGGACGCTGAGGAAACCGGTACTTAGTGTGGTGCCACACGCGGCGTCCGGGTGTCATGTCGCAACCAGGGCTAGAGAGACACATAGCACCACCAGCTACTCGCGTGATTGAGCTGAACAAACCACTTCAACGACCTACAAAGGGAAGCCAGCATGTCGATAACCATTCCCTCTTGGCCAAGCGAGCTTGAGATCGACGCGCGAATTGATCGCCTGAAGGCGAACATGGCGCAGGCGAAGATTGATGCACTGCTTTTCACCTCTCAGGAGAACGTTGAGTATTTTACGGGATTCAGGACACTTTTCTGGGTGTCGAAGTCGCGTCCGATGCTCGCGGTTGCCCGTCGCGATACGCCTGGGATTTCGCTCGTCATGAGTGGAATTGAACGCCACAACGAGTACTACGGTCGCAACGCCAATGTTCATGCAGTCTTCTATGATGGGTTTGTCAATGTAGCCATGGAAAGCGCGGCAGCCTGTCTCGAGGGCCTCCCGAGCGGCTCCGTTATCGGCTTCGACTACGGCCAAGACATGTTCGGACGCGGCTCGATCGTCTTGATTGATATTCTTCGGAGTGAACCCAATAACTTCCGTCTTGCAGAAGCCGCCGATCTAATCTGGAACCAGCGCCTCGTTAAGACCGAGCGTGAAATCGAGGCGAAGCGGACCGTTTGCAAGATCGCCACCGATGCCTATTTCGCGGGCTTGGGCGACCTTCGCCTCGGAATCACTGAGTACGAGTACGGTCAGCTCCTTAAGCAGCGCCTCATTGGTCTCGGTGCCGATTCGGTTGACTGGCTTCCGGTCCGCTTTCAGCGAGAAGTCAAGAGTCCAACCCAGCCGAATAATGGAACCAAGCTGGAGGTGGACGATTTCATCTGGGTTGACATCGGCGCCCGCCGCGCCGACTCGATCAGCGATCTGAACCGCGTTACCAAGGTAGGTAAGGCTACCGCCGAACAGGAGCGGTTGTATCAGTTCGTTCGAGAGGTAACTCTCCGCGTGGCCGAAGGGATTCGTCCTGGAATGACCGGTGGTGACGTTTTCTCAATGTTCCACGATATCTGGACTGCACGGAATATTGCACCTTCTGGATTGACGCCCGGCGCGGGCCGCGTCGGACATGCCTCGGGTGTTGACGGTACCGAGCCCCCTTCGTTGGCGCCGGGGTCTACGGAAACTATTCTGGAGGACATGATCCTCCATGTAGAGCCCAAACTCGTGGCTGCCGGTGGCGTTTTCGAGATGGAGGAAGTGATTAGAGTCCGGTCGGACGGCGTGGAATTCTTGAGCGAAGTGTCGCCCGAGAAGCTGCCCGTTTTGGAACTCTGACAGGTTGCGCGGACAGGCCTGATACCTAGGCTTTTCCGCGGCCAGGTCGCGCAACGTTCAGGGTGGCGAGCCGAGCGTGCCCTCCAGGCGCTTCAATCGATAGCCATTTCAGGGCGAATTCGGCTTGTCAGTTGGGTCCGAATTTTCCGCTCTTTCGGGCGCGCCGGGGTTGAAACTCTCACGGGACCCGCCAGATGTCGCTGGAGCTTTGGCGTACCTGCCGTTCTAACTGATTGCAGTTTAAATAAGCGTCGCCCGGTACGGGCTCGTTCTCGGAGTACAGGAGGAATTTCACTGTGAGTATCGCCAACCTATCGCCGTTGTCCGCGCAATGGTCGATGCTCTCGCTAGCGGATAACGATCCGTTCCCGGCCTATGAGGTTCTGCGAGAGAGGGGACCTGTCATTTGGGACCCAGGAATGAACTGCTGGCTCGTATTGAGCCATGAACTCTGCAAAGAAGTCGAATCGGACGAGGGCACATATCGAATCGTCGTCGCGGACGCACCTCCTCTGTCGTTCGAAGTGAAGGGCGGCAAGACGGCGCTCAGCTCACTACTCGGAGACGACCATACCCGGATGCGTCGACTCTACCAGAAGATTCTGGGCCCTTCGCAGATGCCGAAGTATCGTGAAGAGCACGTTGTCCCCGTAATTAATGACGCCATCGATCGTTTTGCCGACGCTGGAAAGGCCGAACTAGTTAGTCAATTCTCGGAAGTGGTGCCGCCTCGAATTATGGCATCCATGTTCGGGCTGCCCTGGCAGGATGACGGTCTACTCGCCCAGATGGAACAGTGGCATCGAGACATCGTAACGTGGATCGGATTGGGATACCCGGAGGAGGGCGGCGAAGCCACGCGGAAAGCGAAGCTGGCATCTGACGAACTGAATGATCTTTTCAAACCTCTGGTTCTTGCGCGTAGGGATCTGCGCGGTGACGACGTAATCAGCCAGGTATGGACACATGCGCCGGAGTATTACGGTCCGGTTGGCGTCGACGAGGTGATGACGATCGTACGGGATATCGAGCTCGCTGCCGGCGAAACTACCACGAACGCCATCGCGAATCTGTTCTATCTGTTCTTGACCAACCCGGAGATCCGTGACGCCGCGTCAAGTGACCATGAAGCCGGTCTCAATCGATGTGTCGAAGAGACACTACGATTCCTAGGATCGGCCCAATGGCGGTACAGGGTCGCTAATCGGGACCTGACGCTCGGCGGTGCCGCGGTGAAGAAGAATGACAAGCTGTGCCTTGTGCACGCGGCCGCTAATCGAGATCCGGAACACTACGCTTGCCCACATTCGATTAATTTGGAAAGAAAGTCTCCCGCGGACCATCTCGCCTTCAACGTCGGCCCGCGAGTTTGCCTGGGCATGTGGCTCGCTCGGCTCAAGATGCGAGAGTCCATGAAGGCAATCATGAGCCGTCTTCCGGAGGTGCGTCTTGACCCTGAGAAGGAGGCGCCACACTTCCGCGCATTCAGTCATCGCTCCTATGGGCCCTTGCACGTCGTCTTTTAGAAGTGTCAAGGACGCGGCTGCAGTCTGCGGCTAAATGGGCTAGGGGAGCGGGTTCCGTTGCGGGAGTTGGGTGTTCCCCGACCAGCCGGGTCACCGCGGTAGTAACCGAGATGATCGGTGATCTCGCCGTCGAAAGGCGGATTCGGTGACCAGCTTGGTCAACTGCCCCAGCAGCCCGCCCTCGCCTGTCAGCTGCAGCCCGCTCGCGCGAGCCTGGGCCATGAGCCGGCCCCACCAACTCGGCGCCCACCGCGGTCTTCGGTTTCCTGGTTCCGGGCCACCGGAGGCTGCCTCCGGTGGCCTCAATACCGACGAGAGCACGTGGCACGCTCAAAGCTGGTGGACGAAGACCGGGTCCAGGGCCGTGACCTCGAGTAGGACCGCACGTAGAGCCGGGCTGGTGTCGTCGGCGCGCCAAGCGGCTCGCAGATCTACGTCGGGAGCCGCATCCGCCAGCGGCAGGAAGATGACGTGCGGGTCGTTGACGTTGTGGGCCACCGATGCAAGCGTGAGGTGGCAGCCGACCTCGGCGCTCACCAGCGCCAATGCGGTCTGGGTGTCGGGTGCCACTTGTACGATGTCGGCGACGAAACCGTGGTCCTTGGCCAGTCGCCGCAATCGATCCGGCAACACAGCTCCCTCGTGCCTGGTCAGCGACACGAACGCCTCGTCGACGAACTGCACGATCGAGACCTCTCGGGCACCGGCCAGTGGATGGGTGTCGGCCACGGCGATCACCAGCGAATCCGGCATGACGACATGTGCGGAGATTCCAGGCGGAATGATATCCCAGCGCCCCAGCGCGAGGTCGGTCTCGCCGTCGATCAGCTTCTTCATAGCGGGCTGGGCGAAATTCTGACTGGACAGTTCCAGTTCAATGCCGGGCCGTCGAGATCGGACTTCGCGCGCCAACCGCGCGAGTAAGCGGTGGGTCGACACTCCGGCAAAGGCGATGCGCACTACTCCGGCGTCGCCGTTGTCGGCGGAGCGCACGGAGGCCTGGGCGCGGCGTACTGCACCGAGAACTTCCTTCGCGGGACCTACCAACGCCTTACCACTCTCGGTCAGTTTCACCGAACGGGTATTGCGGTCGAACAGTGTGCTGCCGAGGTCTCGCTCGAGCTGTTTGATCGTGCGACTGAGAGGAGGCTGGGCGATATGCAAGCGCTCTGCAGCGCGTCCGAAATGCAGTTCTTCCGCGACGGCGAGGAACGCCCGGAGCTGTTCGATCTCCATGTCGACGATTATTGCACTTTTGGTATTGCACATCTACCGATTAAGTATTGGACCGATCGTAAAGGGCTGGGTGATAGTAGTTCGCATGAACACGCTGAATCCGGAGGTGCCTGATGACGTCTTCGAGGACGTCCGTCGACAGGTGAGCCATTTCGTGCGCGCCAGCGTGGTGCCGCGCGAACCGGAGATCATGGAAACCGATTCGATCCCCGCCGACCTGCGGGCTCGAGCCGCTGATATGGGGTTGTTCGGATATGCGTTGCCCCAGCAATGGGGCGGACTGGGACTGAACCTGATCCAGGACGTCGAGATCGCGATGGAGCTGGGATACAGCTCGCTGGCCTTCCGGTCGATGTTCGGCACCAACAACGGGATTGCGGGGCAAGTGCTGGTCGGCTTCGGTACCGATGAGCAGCGCGCCCGCTGGCTGCCCGGGATGGCCTCGGGAGACATTACGGCGTCATTCGCGCTGACCGAACCGGGTGCCGGGTCGAACCCCGCTGGTTTACGCACGACCGCGCGGGCGGATGGCGGTGCCTGGGTAATCGACGGCAGTAAATGCTTTATCACCAACGCCCCCATCGCGGACCTTTTCCTTGTGTTCGCCCGTATTCATCCGGCATCCAAGTCCGGGAACGGCATCGCTGTCTTTCTCGTTCCCGCCGATGCATCCGGGGTTCGAGTTGGCGGCAAGGACGCCAAGATGGGGCAGCAGGGCGCAGGCACCGCCGATGTCACATTCAGCGGTGTCCGCGTGGGCGCCGACGGTTTGGTGGGCGCCGATGCAGAGGTCGGCTACCGGGCGGCGATGACCTCCCTGGCGCGGGGGCGGGTACACATCGCGGCCCTGGCGGTCGGACAAGCTCAGCGCGCGCTGGATGAATCGGTCGCCTACGCCGCCACCGCGACTCAGGGTGGCGTCGCGATCGGTGAATTCCAGTTGGTCCAGGCGATGCTGGCCGACCAGTACACCGGGGTCGCCGCCGGCCGCGCGATGGTGCGCGACGCCGCGCGGGCCTGGGTTACCGGTGCCGATCGGCGGATCGCACCGTCGGCTGCCAAGCTTTTCTGCACGGAGATGGTGGGAAGAGTGGCCGACCTCGCCGTGCAGGTCCATGGCGGATCGGGTTACATGCGCGAGGTAGCGGTCGAGCGTATCTACCGCGACGTCCGTCTGCTCCGGCTCTACGAGGGCACCAGTGAGATTCAGCGTCTGATCATCGGTGGGGGACTGGTACGGGCCGAACAGCGGAGGGCGGCATGATCCGCCCACTTGAGGGATACACCGTGGTCGCCATCGAGCAGGCGGTCGCCGCCCCCTTGGCGACCCGCAACCTTGCCGATCTGGGAGCCCGTGTCATCAAGGTGGAGAACCCCAGCGGTGGCGATCTTGCTCGCGGATACGACCACATCGTGGAGGGTACCGCCGCGCATTTCGTGTGGCTCAACCGCGGCAAGGAGTCGATCGCCCTCGACTTGAAGACGCCCGAAGGACACAAGGTGATCCGGAATCTGATCGCCGCAGCCGATGTCTTCGTCCAGAACCTGGCGCCGGGTGCCGCGGAACGGCTCGGTTTGGGTGCACAGGAACTGCGGCGGGACAAGCCCGAGTTGGTGGTGGTGAATCTGTCCGGTTTCGGTGACAGGGGGCCGATGTCGCAACACAAGTCCTACGACCTGCTGATACAGGCCGAGTCGGGTCTGATCTCGATCACCGGAACCCCGGAGACGCCCGTGAAAACCGGCATCCCCACCGCTGACATCGCCTCCGGCATGTATTGCGCCCAAGGTGTTTTGGCGGCCTTGCTACGCCGCTCCCGGACTGGCGAGGGCGCCACCATCGATGTGTCGATGCTCGAATCCACTGTCGAATGGATGGGGCACGCCATGTACACGCAGATGTACACCGGAAATCAGCCGCCGCGAATGGGGTTGGGGCATATCGCGATTGCACCATATGACGCCTACCCAACGCGCGACGGGCAGATCCTCATCGGCGTCCAGACCGACGGCGCGTGGCGGTCTCTTGTCACCGACGTGTTCGACAGTCCCGAACTAGCCGACGACCCGCGTTTCGCTGAGAACGTCGCCCGAGTCCGGCACCGTCTCGAATGCGATGCTCTGGTCGCCGCGCGAACCAGCGGATGGGCGACCGCCGATCTAGATGAGGCATTACGCCGGGCAGGAGTGCCCTCTGCGCAGATCAAGCAGGTGGCGCAGATGGTCGATCACCCCCAGCTGGCCGCACGCGATCGCTGGCGCAAGGTCGGCACTGAACGCGCTGCTGTGCCCGCGCTTCTTCCTCCAGTTACCTTCTCCGACGTCGAGGCTGCCATGGGAGATGTTCCCGCGCTCGGCGGTCACACTCGCGAGTTGTTGATCGAATCAGGTCTAACACCCGAAGCAGCCGATGGGCTCATCGCGCGGGGAGCGGCTGCGCAGTCTCAGTCACATCCGGTCCGGCGAGTGCACCGGTGAGTCGAACAACTCCTCGGCTATGCATCCGAAAAGGACTCTCAATGATCGTGTCAAGCCGCAGCGGCGACTGGGCCGGAGTATCGGAGGGTTGCCTTGCGAGTGCAAGTCTTCGCACTGGACCGGTACCAGTATGGAACTGATGGGTGCAATTTTAGTCATGGAGCCCGAAGCAAACGGTACTTAAGCTTGGCCAACACGAGGCGAACGGGGATCACATATAAGTGGAACTATAGAAGCGATCACGTCCTAATTCTTGCAGCTCAAGATGAACTTATATAACGACTACCAACGGAGCATAGCATGTCGGCAACTAATCCTGTTTGGCCAAGTGAGTCTACAATCAACGCGCGGATTGATCGCCTGAAGGAGAACATGGCGCAAGCGCAGCTAGATGGACTGATCCTTACCTCTCAGCAGAACATCGAGTATTACACGGGTTTTAGGACGCTTCTCTGGTCGGGAAGCACGCGTCCGATGCTCGCAGTCGTGCGGCCCGACGCGCCAGGGATTGCGCTAGTGATTAGCCAGATTGAAGGCCACAATGAGTACTGCGGCCGCAACGCCAATGTTCATCCAGTTTTCTATAATGGGTTTGTCAATGTAGCTATGGAAAGCACGGCAGCTTGCCTCGATAGCCTGCCGAGCGGCTCCGTTGTCGGATTCGACTACGGCCTAAACATGTTCGGACGTGGCTCGATTGCCTTGACCGACCTTCTTCGAGCTGAACCCAAGAACTTCCGGCTTACGGACGCCGACGATGTAATTTGGAGTCAGCGTGTCATTAAGAGCGAGCATGAGTTCGAGGCGAAGCGAATCGTTTGCAAGATTGCCACGGACACCTATTATGCGGGCCTGGGGGACCTGCGCCTCGGAATGACCGAGTACGAGTACGGTCAGATCCTTAAGCAGCGCCTTATCGCTCTCGGCGCTGATACGGTCGACTGGCTTCCGGTCCGATTTCAGCAGGAAGTCAAGAGTCCCACTCAGCCGAATGGTGACAGCAAACTAGAGGTGGACGATTTCATCTGGGTTGACTTCGGCGCTCGCCGCGGCGACTCAATCAGTGATCTGAACCGGGTTGCCAAGGTTGGTAAGGCCACCTCCGAACAGGAGCGGTTGTATCAGTTCGTTCGAGAGGTAACTCTCCGCGTGGCCGAAGGGATTCGTCCTGGAATGACTGGCGGTGACGTGTTCTCAATGTTCCAAGATACCTGGACTGCGCGAAACGTTGCGGCTGACGGGTTGACGCCCGGTGCGGGCCGCGTAGGACACGGCTCAGGAGTCGGGATTACCGAGCCTCCGTCGTTGGCGCCCGGGTCTACGGAAACTATTCTGGAGGACATGATCCTCCACGTTGAGCCCAAGCTTGTGGCTGCCGGTGGCGTTTTCGAGTTGGAGGAAGTAATCAGAGTCAGGTCAAACGGTGTGGAATTCCTGACCGAGGTGTCGCCCGAGAAACTGCCCATTGTGGATCTCTGATATATTGCGTCGGCTTGAGGCTGGATTTTCTTGGCCAGCAAGGTCGCGCAATGTTCAAGGTAGGAGTGGTGAGCCGAGCGTGCCGTCCAGACAATGAAAAGAATCCCAGTTCGGGGCGCGTTCGGCTCGTCCGCTTGTTACACCTGCTTGTTCCGGGAATTCGGGCACGCAGTGATTGAAAACTCCCATGGGAACCCGCCAGCGGTCGATAAAGCCGATGCACTCACGGTTCCAACTGATTGCAGTTCAGTAAAGCGTCGCCCGGCACGGCGCTCATTCTTGGACCAAAGACAAGGATTTACACCATGAGTACCGCCAAGCTTTCACCGTTGTCCGCGCAATGGTCGATGCTCTCGCTAGCGGATATCGATCCGTTCCCGGCCTACGAGATTCTGCGAGAGAGGGGCCCTGTCATTTGGGACCCTGGAATGAACTGCTGGCTCGTGTTGAGCTATGAGCTCTGCAAAGAAGTCGAATCAGACGAAGGTACATATCGAATCGTCGTGGCGGACGCGCCTCCTCTGTCGTTCGAAATTAAGGGCGGGAAGACGGCGGTTAGCTCACTGCTCGGAGACGACCATACCCGTATGCGTCGACTCTACCTGAACCTCCTGGGCCCCTCGATGATGCCGAAGTACCGTGATGAGCATGTTCTCCCCGTAATCAATGATGCCATCGACCGGTTCGCTGACGCGGGAAGGGCCGAACTTTCTAGTCAATTCTCGGAAGTGGTGCCGGCTCGAATTATGGCATCTATGTTCGGGCTGCCTTGGAAGGATGATGGACTTCTCGCTGACATTGAGAAATGGCATGGCGATATTGTAACCTGGGTTGGAATGGGCTACTCGGGCGAGGAAGTCACTCGGAAAGCGAAGCTGGCTTCTGACAAGCTGAACGAAGTTTTCAGACCTCTAGTTCTCGCGCGTAGGGATGAGCGCGGTGACGACATAATCAGCCAGATCTGGACCCAAGCACCGGAATACTACGGGCCGGTTAGCGTCGATGATGTTTTGGCGATTGTGCGAGGTATCGAGATCGCCGCCGGGGAAACTACTACGAACGCCATCGCGAATCTGTTCTATCTGTTCTTGACCAACCCGGAGATCCGTGACGCCGCGTCAAGTGACCATGAAGCCGGTCTCAATCGATGTGTCGAAGAGACACTACGATCCCTAGGGTCTGTCCAGTGGAGGTACAGGGTCGCTAATCGGGACTTGACGCTCGGGGGTGCCGCGGTGAAGCAAAATGACACGCTGTGCCTTGTGAACGCTGCCGCTAATCGGGATCCGGAGCACTACGCTTGCCCGCATTCGATTGATTTGGAGAGAAAGTCTCCGGCCGACCATCTCGCCTTCAACGTCGGCCCGCGAGTTTGCCTGGGCATGTGGCTCGCTCGGCTCATGATGCGAGAGTCCATGAAGGCAATTATGAACCGTGTTCCGGAGGTGCGCCTCGACCCCGAGGAGGAGGCGCCGCACTTCCGCGCACTTAGTCATCGCTCCTATGGGCCCTTGCACGTCGTTTTCTAGTGATTTTTAGCGACGAAGGTGCATGCCTGCTGTCAGATGGTACCGAGCCGGACCTGGCATCCCACTTGGCAATGCGTGTAGTCGGTCCGCAGTGTAGGACTCTTGCTTGAGTAGCCAGGCCGCCAGGTCGCGGCAGACGCTGGCTGGTTACGTCCAAGCAATGAAGTAAACACTGCCGTCCCAATCCCGGTGGGTTCGGATCAGTGCAATATTAGACGATACGCGCCTCGGTTTCCTGGAACTAACGGACAAGTTGGATGTGACAGCGGCGCAAGATACATCGGAGGGCGGAGGATGGAGGACAACCATTTATGACCAGATCGCTGTTGGCGGTTTGAACTCTGCCTCGGAACTGCCACCTCGACCAGGCGATACTGGTGTCAAGACGATGAATGGATTGCGCGATGCCGCTGACGCAGCAGGTCGGCGAAGTGGAATCCGGCGACGGTGCTCGGTTGCGCACTCAGCGTCGGCGTCGGCTATGGCACCGACCAGTTTCGACTATTCACCCAACAATGAAAGAGAGAACATGCCCCTTTTCGTCGTGGAGTACACTTATTCGGCCGAGACCGTCTCGGCGCGAGATACGCACCGTGCTGAGCATCGCGAGTGGCTCAAAGGCCTTGTCGAGAACGGTACGATCGTTGCATCAGGACCGTTCGCCGACAAAACCGGAGCATTCATCGTTATCGTCGCGACCGACGCTGCGACAGCGTACGAGCTTTTCGCTCAAGATCCCTTCGCTCGTCTCAATCTGTTGGAATCAACGCGAATTGTCGAATGGGCTCCTGTCATGGGGCCTCTCCGCGGCTGACAGCCGCTGTTTTGACCGCTGCCGGGGGCTTCATACACGGTCTCTGCGGAGCTCTGCGGCGCGCCAGCCACGAAGATAGTGTTCGCCATGAGGGCTGCAGCCACCGTCCGAGAAAGGGGGCTGCGGAACCTGCATGCGCTTGCCAAGAACACGAGAGCGAATCCAGGAGATTTGCATCCGGTATTCGTGCGTCCTGGTGTTCACAGAAGCGCGGCTGCAACGAGTCGCGGAGCAACCTGCATGAATCGCCAATGAGTGGCGCCGGGACTGATGAGCGGACCATCTACGCCGGCGCCACCGAACGGCGCCCAGCGAACCGTCAACCGGGTCGCACCTCTTCCGTACTGACCGGTCCACCGATTTGGTCGACTTACCGACCTGGTCGCCTCCAGGCCCTTGGCCCTCGGGGCAACACTCAGTCCTACTCGCGGTTGTATATTCTACTCACGCTGGCCTCCCGCTTAAGCCGGTCGGCCGAATCGGAGGGATTCTCTCCGAAAAGTCTCCGCATGTGTGGCCTGCCCTTTCTCGACACTCTGATACATGCTTGCGGCGGACGCTACCGCCGAACCACGGGGGACATACCTGTTTCTGCCCTACCTCCGGGCAGGCGAAGAGGCTGTGGCGCCGATCGGGATGGCGCGGCATGCTCACAGCGGCTGTTAGTTGACTGTGCTTGAGATCGTCTAGCGGTGATGAGAGTCTGCGCAGCTTGTACCCCTTCCGTCCTGTCTGTCTATCGTATACGATAGACAGATGGTTTCAGAACTTAGCGTTGCCAACATCGAAGAAGCGTCGCTGTCGATAAGCCCGAGGTTTACCGATACTCCGCAGTTTGAAGATCCTGGGCTATCCGATCACTTCGGCACTCCAGTGGTCGTCAAGGTCGAGTGCATGAACCTACTTCGCTCATTCAAGGGGCGGGGTGCGGACTACTGCATGAGTAAGGTGGAGAAGGGGCGACCTGTGATCACGGCGTCTGCGGGAAACTTCGGACAAGCCATCGCGTGGGCGGGTGCAACCCGGGCTTTGGACGTCCGCGTTTTTGCTGCGCGAACAGCCAACAAGCGAAAAGTAGACAGGATGCGCGCCCTCGGTGCGGAAGTCACCCTGGTTGGAGACGATTTCGATAGCGCCAAGGCCGCCGCGCGTGACTTCGCTGCTAGCCATCCTGACGGATTGTTTGTAGAGGATGGTCGGGAGCCCGCGATCAGCGAGGGCGCGGGAACGATCGGGCTCGAACTAGCCCATGAAGACCTCGATACACTCCTGGTCCCTCTGGGAAATGGGGCTCTGGTGACTGGCGTCGGCACATGGATGAAAGTTCGCTCTCCTCAGACCCGGATTATCGGTGTCGTCGCGGAGGCAGCACCGTCGATGCTCCTTAGCTGGCAGCGAAAGGCTGAGGTACCTGCGCAGGCCGCGACGATTGCAGACGGCATCGCAATCCGGATCCCGGTGCCAGCGGCACTGAGTTGGATGGAAGCGACCGTCGACGACGTCGTGAGTGTCTCCGAGACCAGCATCTACAACGCAATGGTGCTTGTTCGCGACACGCTCGGCCTTACCCTGGAGCCGGCCGCAGCCGTGGGTGTTGCGGCCCTGATCGAAGACCCCGGACTCTGTCGAGGTCGCGTGGGGACGATCCTAACAGGAAGCAACATTTCCGACGAGCTAGCTCGAGCCCTGCATGGCGGAGAATTGGTGACCGAGGCCCTCGCCTGAACAGGCGCCGGCATCGGAACTGGGGATTGATGCCGCTTCCGGGGCGTGAGATCCACTGGAATATGATGGACGACTCGTGCAGAACTCGCTTCGGCATTCACTGCTGGCCTGGAGGTAACGAATTGAATATCGCGTCTGTGGACCCGATTCCACGTGGTGAACCGCTCAGGGAGTCGGTCTACCGACGGATCGCCTTGGGCATCGCCGAAGGGGCCTTCACCCCCGGCGAGGCTATAACCGAAGCATCTATTAGCGAAGCCTTCGGTGTCTCCAGGACTCCCACCCGTGAAGCGCTGCTACGTTTGGAATCCGAGGGAGTCCTTGTATCGAAACTAGCGAGAGGGTTTACTGTCCGCCCCCTCAGCGCCGACGAGGCGGAAGAGATTTATCCGATCCATGCAGCATTAGAAAGTCTCGCGGTTCGATCATCGAAACCCCTTGGCTCCGACGCTTATGTCGAACTCGGGAAGGTTCTCGACGAGCTTGAGCAATGCACAGAGGCGGTCGAAAGATGGAGGCTTGATAGCGCCTGGCACAGTGCTCTTGTCCAGGCCTCGAACAACTCACGTCTGATCTCAATGTTGGGGCAGTCCCGCATGCGCATCTCCCGGTACGAATTAACTTACATGCGAGAGGTTCTCGCGCGGGAGAGTGCAGATCGTCAGCACAGGCAGATATTGGCTGCCGTTCAAGAGTCGGATCTCAAGTCAGCATCTTCGCTAATTGAAAAACATTGGATAGACGGCAAGAAAGCCACCGTTGAGTGGCTTAACTCTATCCGTTCTTCCGTGGCAAAGAAGTGACTTTAGATATCTTGACTCATATTCCATATATTGTTGGCCGTGCCCTGGAGCCGTAATAGACGAGTGCCCGTACAGTAGTCCCTGAGTCGACGGCTCATGATCTGCCGATCAGTCGGGCTAGATGCGTCAGGGGATCTGTCGAATATTTTAATAAGCTTGGCATCATAACGTTACTGACGGAATGGTGTAGCTTGGTGACGCTAAAACGCACAGATCCATCTCGCGGGTCCTACCAGATCTTAGCCAAGGATGAAGCCTCACCTCTGTGACTGTTTATACGTGAGCTATTGTTATGCCGGTACAGCGGTAGTGGCTCTCGAATTGGCTCTGGCAGTCGCGAGGTTTGGTGGTTCACGACGATTGAAATTATTGTAGCAGAGGAGTGTGCAGAGGGGCGGTCCTAAGGTGATCTTGGAACTTACTTGTAGCTGCTCGTAGCGGAGAATTCCCATTAAGTTGATCATATTCAGCAGTTCGGAACGAACTTAGTACTGTGCGTAGAAGAGGTGAAGAAAGTAAAGTTGGAACTTGAGAAGTGCCGGTGGTGTGGAAAACGGATGGAGTACGTCGCTGAGCAACAGCGGCATCTTTGCGCCCACAGTGGCGGGAACAGCCTCAGCAGTCGTATGACACCGGCCGATTGGAATGCGGTGTCCGGCTGGCTCGACCCCCGGCGCCATCACACGCCAGGGAATGTTGGCTCAGAATAGATGCAAAGCGTGGGAGCTTCCGGCGATCTCGACTGGTAGCAGCGAGGCCATGTTGGGCGCGTGCGGTCTGTCGATCGTTCAACTTGGGCATGAGCTACTACGGTCGCTGCGCCAGAAATCGAACGAGGCCTCTCGTCTGCACAGGCACGCGCACCACAACTACTCGCGCTCCTTGGCTTCTGGTAAGGAAGCTGAACTAAGGGATGTCCCGTAAGTCGTTGAGCGGCAACGGGTATCGTTTCTCGGGTGGTGATCTCGGCGACAGATCCGGTGATGGTGGAGTTGTTCTCT
>NZ_JBHZCS010000054.1:12397-68448 GCF_042755705.1 Nocardia sp. NPDC059154 | reverse complement strand
CCCGGTTTCACGTCCCGATGCAGAATGCCGAGGCGATGCGCGCTCTCCAGCGCCCCGGCGATCTTCACCCCGATCCACAACACGGTCTCGACCGGTAGCGGACCCTGTCCGCGGATCCGTGCGTCCAGGGAGCCGACCGGGTGATATGGCATCACCAGATAGGGTCGTCCGCCCGCAGTAGTACCCGCCTGCAGCATCGTCACGATGTTCGGATGCCCGGTCAGCCGGCCCATCGCCTGCTGCTCTCGGAAGAACCGCGCCCGGTTCTCTTCGTCCAGCTCAGCGGTGAGGACCTTCACCGCCACCGTCCGATCCAGCTCGGGCTGCGTGCAGCGGTAGACCACGCCGAAACCGCCTCGTCCGATCTCGTCGGCATCCTCGAACCCGGCTGCGGCCAATTCCTCCGTGGCCGGCTCGAACACGTCACGAACTGTCTGGAACCGATCGTCCTCGCTCATCCGCTGTACACCATCCACCGGCAGCCCGGCACCGAGCAAAACCTGTTAAATCTTCGTTAATGCACAGCGTATCCCGACCGAACGTCGGCAACCGAGCTATCGCGAAGGCACTCCAGGATTGGAAAAGGCGATTCGAACAGCCGAGTTCAGGGGCCCGGGCCAGCCTGTGACCGCAGCCTGGTGACGGACTCGGTCGCTACGCACGGAGCCCGGACACGGAAACCCGCGTAGAAACCGGGCCGCCACCACAGGCACCCATCGCCTGCTACTCGCGAAGAACCGTTCTCGGTCCTCCCCCAGTTCACCGGTAAGAACCCTCACCGCCACCGTGCGGTCGGCGACAACTCAAGTGCACCGATAGAGCAAAGAGCAGAGATTGGTGTCTTTCCCCGGGCTGATCGGCCGTCATAACGAAACACATCCGCGGCCAATGCTGTCATCACTGCCGAATGCGGCCGATTCACCTGAAAACGCCGCCAGGGCTCCCTTTCACCCCGCCGGTCGCAAAGGAGCGACATGTGCTCGGCATCGAAATCCCTGAGGAGGAACTCAATGGCCACCGGACCCGTCCCCGGACCGCCCGCCGTCTCGCCGTCTACGCTCCGGCAGCCGCATCACTGTCGATCGCGGCAAACCGCCGAGGCCTCGGCACTGGTCACGGAATCGTCCGTACGAACCGTTCCAGCAGCCATCAGCCTTCCCGGCACGAAGGTTTCGACCGAATCCGGCGTGTACAGTTCCGACCTCGACGGCTGGATCCGCCAAGCCCTCGACATCATTGCCGCACAAGGCATCCCGGGCGGCTACGACGCCACCGCAGCATCATGTGCGAATCCGGCGGCGACCACGGCATCGTCATCAGGCAGACCGAACATGTCTGGTTCAACCCCGCCAATATGGAGCCCGACGGGACACCGCACGGCACGCCACACCCGGTGATGCAACAGACTGGAAACCAGTTAGCAACGACTACAACTGAATTCATATCGATCGCCTATTTCGGACCATCCGTGCAGGACACCGTGAGCTTGGCTTGAGTTGGCGGTCAGCGGCGGACGCGTTCATGCAGGGCGGCAGGATGTGGTCGAACGCGACCAAGGTTGGGCCGATACCACGAGCACGATGGGCAGCTCGGCGATCGGTTGCTCGGCCAGCGCCTCACTTGGAAGCTGGTCTCTTGCGGGCGCCACACCAGCAGCCGGAATACCTGCTCGGCGGAGATGCGGTACATGCACATCAGCACGC
The DNA here is from genome assembly GCF_042755705.1 of Nocardia sp. NPDC059154. Lineage (NCBI taxonomy): Bacteria > Bacillati > Actinomycetota > Actinomycetes > Mycobacteriales > Nocardiaceae > Nocardia > Nocardia sp. NPDC059154. Next base: position 66,745 of record NZ_JBHZCS010000054.1, on the reverse strand, counting down.
CTTCTGCCTACTCGATCACCGCGCGAGCCTCCAGCAACTCGTGTAGTTGGAGCCGTGCATCGCGTACAGCTCCGCCGACCGCTCCCAGCGGCGGAGAAGGTCAGGCACCCGAATTCGGCGGTATGGGAGAAGGTCGCGCCCTCGAACCGGGCGGGGCCACCGGTGCATGCCGGAGACGCGGGCGTGTGACTCGCAGCTGTCGATGGCGGTGTTCTCGCACCGTCAGACAATCGTTTTCTGAAGGCAGTGAGGGCAGGCAAACACCGTGCGCTCGGACCACTGCGCGCCGAAACGGCCTATACCCATTGGTAACTGATCTTATCTGCCGACTATGCGACAGTCTGTGCCAATTCACTGTCCAGTTACTGTCTTCGAGTCAGTAGGTGAGGCAACATCTTTTGGGCGACGCTCAAGGTCGAGGGGTTCGCGGTCGGACACGGCCGCGGTGAGCGATCTTCGCAGGGAAGCTCCCCACTGCACCAACCTGATTGAAGGATTCGATGACCAACCCACAAAGAGCCTCCGTATGGCCAGCCGTACGCTGGTCAACCGCCCTACCGTCAGCCGTACTATCCGCTGCCGCCGAAGAAGTGCGAGATCTGGCCCTGGGTACTGATCGCGATGGTGGTCCTGATGTTTGGTGGGTGCCTCGCCGTCATCGGCACAGCCCGCATGAAGGTCAGCGAGGCAGTCGACGCCGCAGCAACGTCAATTCAATCGGCGACCAACAACCCGGACCCCAACCTGGGCAAAACAGGAAAGTCCAAAACGGTCCTGTACGAGATGCTTTCGCCGTCGGGGCCCGCGATCAGCGTCACCTACTTCGGCAGCGACAACAGCGAACAGTAGGAGACCCGGGCGACGCTGCCGTGGTCGAAGCAGGTCGTGAACGACTCGACGATCGCCATCGTCGCCAACACGGCCCAGAACGGCGGCACCGGTGACATCACCTGCCGAATCACTGTGGACGGCAAGGCGAAGACCGAGCAGACCTCTAAAAGGGCAATACGCGGTGATGAGCTGAACCGCAACCGTTTAGCAGCGCCATCCCGCACAGGCACCGCAACAAACCACGCGACACGAAAGTCACTGGAAATGACGCATACTGTGCAAGCTGGATTGTTGGTCGGCCTCGCTACAGTCGGACTGCTCGCCGCGGAGGGGACAGCGAGCGCAAACCGCACCCGCACCATCTACAGCTACTCGAAGTGCCAGGACGCTGTGAAGGCGTACCGCAAAGCGGGATACATCGCCGACTGCACCCTTTGGGTGACAGTTATGCCATCGACTATCACTAGCCTGGGACCAGCGGCCTCCCGTCCACTGGCAGCTTTGGATAGGGATCGTGGAGAAACGACGAAAACGCCTCATCTCAACCGGCTGAGGCGTTTTCGTTTTGGCGTTAGGGACCGCTGCTCCACGATCAGGTGACAGCTGTCACCTATCCATGCAAGCCCCCATCGAATCTGTCATGGCACAGAATGTCACAACTGCTGACCGGCATAGCCTGGACCCCTTTTCGCAGCCGCAGGTACGGTGTGAACGCACCACAGGAGACTCGGAGCTCGAACCCTTCTGCCAGGCAGGATGATTCGGTGACCCGCATAGAGCGATCTCGATTCATCACCCGCGTCGCCGAAATCAATCAAGGGGGTCCATCCATGCCTACGCCCACCCGCACAACATTCGTCTACCGGTTACTGGCCCTCGTCGCCTCCGCACTACTCGCTCCAGCGATCACCGCGGCTACACCGTGCGCGCCGGCAACCGCGGCGCCCGCGACGGAATTGAACCACTATTGCACCGACCACGGAGCCAGCAGCCATCTCGCCGACGGCCATACCGTCTACTGCACCCAAGTCCAATCCACCGACGCCTTCGTGTGGTCCTACACCCGCGATCCCATGCCCCACGACCCCAATTCGCGCCGCTACACCTGCGATGCTCAAGCCTGCCGCTGGCCCGATGGCACCTACGTGCCGAACTACCTGCTCTGCGGGCTCCTGTGCGGCGAGCCACCCACCAATGGAGACATCCAGAGCGGTCTCGCCGACTGCCTGGCGACCGGCGCGGAGTTCGAGGACTGCGAGGCCCGCCTCCGGTGACATCACCGACCCACCCATAAACGAGAGCGACCATGACGCGCAGAATCATCGCCTCGATGTCGATAGCATTCGCCGCCGGCGGCACCGTCCGCCTCACCAACTCACGGCTGGCACCAGACCTCCTTGCCCCCTCGGGGCTGACCTTGAGCTTGTCGATCTAGTGAATTCGCCGCCCTGCGCGCGTTCGCCCTCAACGGCACCGACCACCACAGCCACACCGAACAAGACACCGCGATCGGCGACTACCTACGCTGGCGCAACCAGCACACCCAACCCAAACGCGACTTCGCCGTCAACTCCAAGATCCGGCTACCCGATTACCTACCCAACGTTGCCTGACACGCCACTACGTTGAGAGCCGCGGCCTGCTTCATGGCGCAGCGCACGGCTCGACCGCCGGAACGGACCAGCGGCCGCCCGGCGTCGTGTAGGTGGTGGCCGGGGATCATCTAAAACGGCGCGAAAGGACGAACTGCCGGTACTACCAGTTCGTGAGGATCACGTGGACGAGTAGTAGCGCGCCAGCGGCTTGGATGGTGAGCCAGAAGCGGACGCTACGGCGCGGGAGGAGCGCGGTGGCGGCCAGGACCCAGACATCGAACGGGAGCCAGATGCGTTCGGTTTCCGCCTTGCTGAGACCACTGAGGTCGGCGGCGAGGAGGGCGATGATGCTGGCCGCGGCCATGAGGGCGGCGGGGTCGACCATGGAACGCCAGCGGGGAAACCAAATTCGGAGGGGAGCCAAGGGCAGAATCTCGAATTCTACTAGGACTCGGCAGGTAGCCGCAGCGGTGGCGAGGCCGACTGCGCAGACCGTGGCGGCGATATTGCCCCAAATCCAGTAGGAGTCGGGGCGTTCGGTGGCTATGCCCTGGTAATAGCGCTGGACCACCAAGTGGTAGCCGGTGGGCCACCAAAATCCGGCAGCGGCGAACACTGCGACTACAGAGATAACGCCCACGAGGGCCGGGAGACCGGGGCGGAAGGAGCGTGAGACCAAGACTGCAACGGCCGGAATCGCTATCAGCACAAGACCGTAACTCAGGAACAGGGTGAAGCCGAGGAGCAGGCCCGAGGCGAGCGCGCTGGCGATCCACGCGCGGCCCAAGCGGGTTGCTATCGCCAGAAGTGCTATGCCCCAGGCACTTACGCCTGCAAACAACCCATCGGCAGAGACCGCGATCCAGATGACAGCAGGCATCAGCGCCAGGAACGGCGTTGCGGCCCTGGCGCGATGCTCCGAGCCCAGGGCGCGCACCGTGACCGCGACGGCGGCCGCCGCGCTGGTTCCAGCGAGTGTGCACAGCAGCCCGGCCCAGGCGCCGCCACCTAGGCCGATCCGGTCCAGCAGCACAAACGTCAGCAGTGCGCCAGGCGGGTGACCGGAGACGTGAGTAGTCCAGGAGTCGGGCTGGAAGTCCAGAATGCGGCCGGAGAATTCGCGCAGCATGGCCCCGATGTCGTGGACGCCAGGCACCTCGTACAGGTACTCGTCTCGAGTGGTGAGCCGACCGGCGAAACCGCGTTGCCAACCGTCGATCATGGCCAGTGCGAAAGCCCAGGCCGCAGCGGCCGCCCAGGTGGACCACAGCAACGGACGCCACGTCAGGCGGCGGGCCACGTCAGGCCCGAAGCGCACCACCCCGGCCGCGATAGCGACCGCCGGGACGGTGCCCCAGCCGATGTGCGGCAACCAGTTTCCGAAAATGGGGGCAGCGCCCGCGTACAGCCTGTCCAACCATGGTTTGCCCTTGATTCGCGGCATCAGGAAGGCCGCGACTACAAGTAGGAAGGCAGCCAGGGCGCAGTAACCGTCCATCCGAATCGAGACAGCGCGCGCGACCCTTGTCGCGGAAGCGTTCGCCATGGCAGCAACCCTAGGCCCTGGGCGTCGGCGACTCGGTCCAAATTGCCACCACCGCAGATCTTGTCATACTTTCGTCATCGTGAAACGAAGCCCGAAAGGCTCCTGAAATGCTGCTCGCAAGGGCACTCGGCCTGCGGGGAGGACGGTTTTGGCACATCCCGTGCAGAGACTAGTCTCCTGCGGAGATCTTCTCGGTGCCCTTCTCAGCAGTCCAGCAACCGGAGACGCAGCACAAGGTTCCCATTTGCGCGTGGCCAGATGCCGCTGATCCGTTGGGGACTCACGCGACTATTGCCACGAATTCGCCCAATCGGCACGCGAATCTCATCGTCGAACGTGTACACGGCTCCGGTGAGATTCGACCTTGCCGAGAAAATCCCGTTGCATACGGCGGATTGCGCGCTGAGTGCGTAGTTGCGTACATCGGCGTGGTAGGTGCAGCTCACCCAACCCAGCATGGTCAACACGTCCAGATGAGCGTGGATCTCCGTGACCGCGGACACCTGGTGGTCGATCGGCAGCTCGTCGAGTCGCCGATCCCGGCGAACCGGGTTGCTGGCGCCGGTGGAGCGGAAGAATTCCTGGCAGCTGGCGGAGGCGGCCGGGGTGGTGAAGCCGGGCGGGTTGCAGCATTTCCTCAACCGGTCCCGCGGGGTTGCCGACGAGCTGCGTGATTGCGTGCGTATGTGGCCGAGGCGCCGGCGAGCCCGGACGGCGTGCTGGTGACGACCTTGAGCGCAACTTGAGGCTGTAGGGCCTACTCGGAGCAGCGGTGCACGGCGCCGAACCAGCTGCGACCGAACTGCTATGCGTCGCCGAAACCTGCCACTGCCAGTTCAGCCGCGACAGGGAGTTCAGAGGTGCCTGGCTCTACTTGAGTTCGACGGCGGCGACCATGCGGCGGGCCAGTTCCTCGGGATCCTCGCCGCCGAGTTCCGAGTCGACGAGCGTGCCTGCGCGCCATAGGGCGGCCAAGCCGTGAACCAGGGACCACGCGGCGAGCTGCGCCGCCTTCTGATCGGCCACCGGGCCGTCCAATTCGTCGACGCCGGTACGCAATTCGCGACCCGATCCCTCATTGGCTGCGATCAGACGCTCGTCGTCCGTATCGAGCAGGTCGCGACGGAACATGATATCGAAATGACCGGGGTAGCGGCGGGCGAAGCGGATGTAGGCGACGGCCATCTCCCGGAAATCGCCTGCGGCGGAGTGCAACTCCTGCTCGAGCAAGCCGTAGCCCTCGATGGCCAGTTCGGTGAACAAGCCCTGACGGTTGCCGAAATGGTGAGCCGGAGCGGCGTGCGAAACGCCCGCGCGCTGAGCCAGGGCCCGCAGGGAGATCGAGTCGATCCCTTCGGTCGCTACCTGGTCGGCGGCGGCCTCGAGCAGCGTGGTCTTGAGATCGCCATGGTGGTACGTGCTCTTGGGCATACCTCGATGATCACCGACGATCTTGTCGTTGACAAGTTATGCGACCCTACCTAATCTAGCCACTGTCAAGTTACTCTCGGCCATCGCTTCAGGAGCCCCTTCATGGCGCCGATCATTGCATTCCTCATCGTCACCTCCGTGACTCGTTTTGCGGGCTGGCTGGGCTTAGCCGGCTGGCTCGACTCGTGGCCGCACGCTGCCCGAATCGGCCTGGCCGCAATGTTCCTCCTCAGCGCCAGCGCCCACTTCCTACAACCGCAGCGCGACGCTCTGATCGCTATGGTCCCCCCGCTGCTCCGCAACCCGGCCGCGATGGTTTCACTGACCGGCGTACTCGAAATCGCAGGCGCCACCGGACTTTTGATTCCGCTTTTCGCACCGGCGGCCGCGATCTCCCTGGCGGTGCTCCTGGTCGTGATGTTCCCTGCCAATGTCCGTGCCGCACATACCGGCGAGGGCATCCACACCATGCCGTTGCCGGTACGCACCCTGGTACAGGTCGTATTCATCGGCGCCTGCGTACTCGCGGTCTTCTGACCTCTCACAGCGGTCGCGCATCAGGTCGTCCTTCCAGCTGCGCACCGGCGCTGGGCGTCCAATCGCTCGCCTGCTCGACTAGGGCATCGAATAATACGACCAGCGATCTGGAGTGCGCGGCAACCGATGTCCGGCCCGCTTCGCCTTGGCTACAAGCGACAGTCGATCCGTCTCAGTGCCCGTGAACAAGCCGCTCGTTGTCGCACAACGGCTTTCGACCATCCGAAGCGCCGACACCATCGCCGTCCTGGATGGCGGCACCGTAGCCCAGATCGGCACCCACGAGGAACTCCTCGCCACACCCGACGGCACCTACACGCGCCTGATCGCCGCCCAGTTCCACTGAGCGGTCCGTCTAAAGCGGGGTAGCCGCCTTGCGCAGGGCAGCAAGAATCGTTTCGACGGACTGTGCGCCGGAGATGCCGTAGGTGCGGTCGATAACATAGAAGGGGACACCCCCCACGCCGAGGTCACGAGCCTGACGAATGTCGTCGTCGACCTCATCGGCGAAAGCACCGTCGTCGAGCGCCTTGCGGGCGACCTCGGCGGGAAGTCCGGCCTCGGTGGCGAGCCGGACCAGCGTGTCGGTGTCGTCGATGGCCTCGCCTTCCATCAAGGCCGCGCGAAGAAGCCGTTCGTACATCGCGTCGGTCAGGTTGTGGGCGCCGGCGAGGTGAGTGAGGCGCAGGGCGTCGAAGGTGTTTGCGGTGACGGCCTTGTCCAGTTGATACGCGAGCCCTTCCTCGGCTGCCAGGGCACTGACGCGGTCGTTCATTGTCTTCGCCTGCCCAGGGGTGACGCCATGCTTGTGGGAGAGCATCTCGGAGGTGGGGATGTTCTCGCCGCGTAACTGGTTTGGGTCAAGCTGGTAGCTGCGCCAGATCACCTGGACATTGTCGGCGTGCTCGTACTGGGCCAGCGCCTTCTCCATGCGCCGCTTGCCGATGAAGCACCAGGGGCAGACGAGATCGGACCAGACTTCGATCTTCATGATTGTCTCCTTGTGTCGTTTCAGCAGCCGGTGCCGTCAACGGCGCACACGTCGCCGTCCTCGGCTTCGATCAGGACGAGGGCGGGTGTCTGCTCGTCCTCGGTGGTTTCTGTGATGCGTGCTTCGGGTTCTGCCATGGGACTCCTCCTAGCTCGAGGGATTTGATCGAGTCCTATACCGCGTCAGCGAGATTGGCGGCCAGCGCCTTGGCTCGGGCGGTGGCCTCGTCGTGGGCGCGGGTACGGGATGCCTCATAGAGAGGGAGCAGTTCGGCCATCGCCGGGTCGATCGCGGCGCCGGTCAGCTCCGACACGATGAACTCGACCTGCATGGCCAGCATCATCTCGAAGACGCCTCGGAGGTAGTTCTGTACGTAGTCGTAGCCTTCCCGCGGAGTACCGGGGCCGTAGGCGCCGCCGCGGCTGGCGATGATCGTCACCGGCTTGCCCGCGACGGTGGCCGCGCCCATGGCGGTCCGCCCGATCAGTACGACATTGTCGATCCACGCTTTCAGGGTGGAAGGCACCGACAGGTTGTACATCGGAGCCCCGATCAAGACTGCGTCGGCGGCCTCGAGTTCCTCGATCAGCTCCTTGCGCTCGGCGAACGCGGCAGTCTGCTCGACGCTGTGGTCCGCGGGATCGATGTAGCCGGCATGCTGCGCGGCGGCGGAGATGTGGGAGACGGGGTGCGTGGCGAGGTCGCGATAGATGATCGCCCCTTCGGAGTGCTGCTCGAGCCATGCCTTGCGGAAGGTCTCAGCCACGGCGCGCGAAGCCGAGTCCGAAGCCGGCAGGACCGACGAGTCGATGTGTAGCAGGGTGGCCATACGAGCCTCCAGTGAGCTAAAAGAAATGCCCAAGTCATTTCTTACTGTTTGTGTGTAGCCACATGATGCGTCAGAATAGGGAGCGATACAAAAGGCACATTGATGTGCGTACCGAAAGGAGATGTGCGTGAGGAACACCCCGATTCCCGCACCGCCCGGCGTCTCGCCCCCCGGAATCTGCGCCCGCTGGCCGGCCGACAGCGTCGAGATCATCCGGCAGATCCTGGAGCGAGCCGGCGACAAATGGACCATCTTGGTCGTTGCATCCCTGCAGGACGGCCCGTCACGCTACACAGATCTACAACGCGCCGTTCCGGGCATCTCCCAGCGCATGCTCACCCTGACCCTGCGGCAGCTCCTACGTGACGGACTGGTCACCCGAACCGCCTACGCCGAGGTACCGCCGCGGGTCGAGTACGCCCTCACCAGCCTCGGGACCAGCCTGCTCGACACCATGCTCGCCCTCATCGACTGGGCAGGATCCCATCACGAAGAAATCAGAGACAACCAGATCCGCTTCGACGCCACCAACCTGGCCTGACCCGGCGGAACTCGCCGATCACGCGAATCTTCCATAGTGTCGCCACTTCTCGCGCAGGCGACCCGGCAGTGGTCAAGGCATCCGTGGGGAAACCCGGGCTTTCGCATCATCCCAGGGCAGTGGGGTCTCCATGCTCGACGCAGCCGACTCGACAAAAATCGGGTGACCGATGCGGCCGGCCATAACTGCCACGATTCGAGTCCCCATGAGTCTCTCCTGCTGGGGAGCCATGGGCGCCAACCTATTCAGTCCGACGGCCGGGCCATGACTGACGAATGCGGGACGCCGGACTCGACCAATGAGTCGTCGACCGAAGGCGGATACTCCAACTGCTGCTCACTGGGGCGAAACCCAGCCAGCAGCAGCGCCAGGTGGCGGCGCCAGGCATCGGGAGCCCGAGCAGCGGTGTCATCCATCAACCCGCGAATCGACAATATGCAGACGAAAACGTCTGTGAGAGCGAGATCCTCGCGCACTCGTTGTGCCGCCTTGGCCTCGGCCAGAAGCGGTCGAACCAGAGCCCAGAATCGCAGCCGCTGCGGGTCACCATTCGGTGGGAACGCCTGCCATAGGACGCCGAGATAGCCGTGGTGCCTCTGCATCTCAGCACCGACAGTCCACAGGCACGCCTCCAACCCATAACCGACGGGCTGTTCTTCGGCCGTCTGCTCGACACGGTGCAGCACCTCCTCGAGCAATTCCTGCCGCAGCGTCAGTAACAGATCATCCTTGGTCGGGAAATGCCTGTACAAGGTGCCCATCCCAACACCCGCACGTCGAGATATCTCGTCTACCCCGGCACTGTGGCCCTGCTCAGCGAGAACTTCCCGAGCAGCCTGCAGTAGCCGTTCCCGATTGCGAAGCGCATCGCGACGCATGGCCGGTCGATTGGCCGCTTCGGGCGATTCAGATGTTCGGTTCATACTGCGACTGGGCTCCTTGTCTCTCGAACCAGCCTAGTCAACTGTTCGAGAGATCCGATGCTGCCGACGGTGCCGCCGCATCTTCGAAGTCAGCTGCAGATTTCATCCGAAACAGCCAACTGGGGCGGATCGACCCACACCATCGGACTTCCCAGCCGCCCCGGTGACTGCATCCGCCCTAGTCGCTGACCGAAACTGATTGCTGCGCTTCCAGTTCCGCTGCTTCGACCGACATACCACGCGGATGGATCGTCGGGATCAGGAGTGACGCGAGGACCGCCGTCACAGCCACGGCTGCCAGGAACCAGAAGACTCGCGTATAGCCGGCGTCTGTCGGCAGATGGTGTCCTGCGGCGACGGTCGCGGTCAGAATGCTGCCGGAGAGCGCGCTGCCGACCGCACCGCCGACAGTCCGGATGTTGGCATTGATACCCGTAGCCGCGCCGGTCTGAGCGGGTGGAACAGCCCCCACCACGATCGCAGCCATCGACGAGAAGACCAAGCCCAGGCCGATGCCCAAGGCACTCACCGCTATGTAGATCTGCCAGCCCCGTGCGTGACCGAGAGCAAGGCTGACGAAGGGCACCACCATGATGACAGCACCGGTGATCACGACAGCTTTCGCCCCGATCCGTGCCGCGAGCGGGCCGGTCACCAACCCCATGACGAAGATGGCCACGGTGATGGGAAGCATATAAATGCCCGACTGGCTCATAGTCGCACTCAACCCGTAGCCCGCTATGGCCTTGGGCGTCTGAATCAACTGTGGGAGGAAGGTCATGGTTGCGTACATGCTGGCGCCGGCGAGCAACGCAACGAGGTTTGTGGTCCACACCGCTGGGATCCGCATCGTCCGCATATCGATGAGCGAGGTCGCTGATGATGTTTCAGCCCAAACCCACAGGACGAGACAAAGCGCCGCGAGGGCAAAACAGCCCAATGTCTGATGCGAGCCCCAGCCCCACCTGGGGCCCTTGCTCACAGCCAGCAGCGCAGCAACCAGCCAGCCCGAGAGCAGCAGTGCCGCAGTCCAATTGATACCTTCCTGACTGCGAACTGGTGACTCCGGAACCAATAGGTTCGTTGCCGCGGCAGCAACCGCGGTCATGATCATCGGTATCCAGAACAACCAGTGATAGTTCAAGTGGTCGACAATCGGACCGGCCACCACCAGCCCGAGGCCGGCACCGACAGCGCCCAACGCCGCAGCAGCGCCGACAGCCGAATGCAGCTTCGCATGAGGGAATTCGTCCCGGATGATCCCGAACGCCAAGGGCAGCACACCACCACCTACACCCTGGATAACCCGGGCCACGATCAGGACACCGACCGAATCGGTCAGGGCCGCAATCAAACAGCCGATCGTGAGCACACAAAGGACGACGACCAGGGTGCGCGCCTTCCCGATCTTGTCCCCGACTCGGCCCACGATCGGAGTCGCAACCGACGCCGACAGCAGATAGCCGGTCATCAGCCAAGTCGCAGTGTCCTGAGTGGTGTGCAGTGCCGGGATCAGCAGGGCAAGAACCGGAACGACCAGTGACTGCAGCAATGAGAATGCAGTGATCCCGAGCAGTAGCACCGCGAAGATCACGTTGTAATGCGGGCGAGAACTAGCGCGCGCCATGGGTAAAGCTCCTCCCCATGAGTCTAATCGGAGCGATCGCTCCGGTTGTAGACGCTAGCAGAAGCGGAGAGATCACTCCGGTTGAGAGGCGTGATCTCGCTCTCCCATCGGGCAGATCCACCCTGCCAGGCACCGCCGTTACTGACAGCGATGTGTTCAACGAACAGAGTTGTGCCTTCTATAAGGCTCTAAATAGTTCTCTACCGTGTGGCAACGCACTATCCGTAACTATTGGAGGTAGCTGTATGTCTTCCACCATCGCAGTCGTCGGTGCCGGCCCGGGCCTCGGCCGCGCAATCGCCCGCCGCTTCGGCACCGCAGGGCATCCTGTCGCTCTGATCTCCCGCGACGAAAAGAAGCTGCAGGGCATCGTCGATTCCTTGACAGCCACGGGCGTCACAGCCCGCGCTTACCTCGCGGACGTCACCGACGAGAAGGGCCTGACCAGTGCGCCGACCACTGCTGCCGAAGAACTCGGACGAATCGGCGTGCTCTCCTACAGCCCCGCGCCAACCTTCCCGAACATGGCCGGACAGGTCCCCGACCTGAAGGCCTTGGGGTTCACCGCCGCGGCCGAGACCACTGCCGAATCCGTACGCCCCATGTTCGACATGCTCGTTGGAGGCGCTCTGACCGCAGCTGCCGCGGTTCTGCCGAGTATGCGCGAAGCCCGCGACGGCGCCCTTCTATTCGCTACCGGCACAAGCGCTCTCGTCTCGATTCCGGGCATGAGCAACTCCGGGATCGCTCTGTCCGGGCTACGCTCGTGGGCCCGCGGCCTGCACTCCGACCTCGCCGATGAGGGTGTCTATGTCGGCCACCTCTGCATCGGCCTGCCGATCGTCCCAGGCTCGGCCGAGGGAGACCCGGACGCCTTGGCCGACCGCTGGTACCAGCTCACCCAAGTACGCGACACCTTCGAATCCACCGTCGGCATCTGAACGCCAGTTGCTTGGCCGTCGAAAGGCCCATCTACGCCTGGATCACCAATCGGGCGTAGAGATTCACGTATACGGAAGTGGTGACCTCCGTGAAAGGCGTCGGCGAGCACCTCGAGAAGCGGTTCCGGCGGCAACAACGCGGCCACCCTCGATGGAACCTTCTCGCGGTACCACTGGCCCGGCCCGGCTTCGGCGTCGTACCCGAAGCAGTAGGTAAGCCACATAGTGCCGCACTCCGCACACCTTTCGACGCTCGCCTCACCGTAGCTCCAGGTCGAACGGTCAAGCTCGATTGATTGGCACTCGCACGACTGGAACGCATCTGCCGCACAACTACATTCGGACATCCGAGACTCCCGCGCGTGCTGCGTTGCACAAGCGACCATGCACCCTGCCCATCCCTCATCAGCAGGGTCGACCGCACGAAGCGGACATCCGAGCGATGTCCCCCGGGCTCCGCTTAAACTTCCGTCGCGCAGAAATCATAACGCTGGACCGATCGGTCTGCGAAGACTCGGCATACCTCCGGCAACTAGCGCAAAGGGGCATCGGCTGTGCGCCGAGGATGAACTCTGGAAACCGATGAGGAACAAGAGATTCGCGCGGTTCGGAGTCAGCCATGGAACAGCCGCCCACGAATGGCCGCTAGCACCGCCGACTTCGTTGCGGAGTCGATGCGGCCACTGGTGGCCGCATGCAGGGTCGCTTTCGGAATCATCGGTAGGTCGCTAAGGGTTTTGAGGCCGTCGGGTGTTTGTCCGAAGATCGGAAGCGGGGTTATGCCAAGCCCGTTGCGAACAGCGGTGAGCACGGTGGTGAGATCCGAGCACTCCTTGACGATCTGGTGGTCTCGTCTGCCGAGGGCGGCCAGGGCTTGATGGCGTACCGCGCACGGAGGGTTGAAGAGCACCAAGCGGTCTCGCGGGGCTTCCTCGGTGCCGAACCACCGCACCGGCAACGTTCCCAACCGCGTGCTGCCACGCGCGGGGCTGGTGAGCATGAGAGCGATGTCGGCACGCTCATCGTGCACGAGGTCGCGGACCCGTGCACTGCGCGTCAGCCGGAGCCGGATCCGACGGTCCGGCAACAGGGTCGTGAGCGTCGAAATGATTGTCGGAACAACGAATTCAGCGGCGTGTTCGGTGGCGGCGACGAGAAGTTCGTCGTCTTCGGGCGGGGCCAGGGCGCGCACGGTTTCATCGTGGAACTGGAGGATGGCCCGCGCCCGCGCAGCGAGTTCCTCACCGTCACTGGTCAGGCCGATTCCGCGCCCTTGGGCGGTTACCAACCGGCAGCCGAGTTCCTTCTCGAGCTTACGAATATGACCACTGACCGCGGACTGGGACAGGTGCAACGCCTCAGCCGCACGTCGCACGCCAGAAAAGGCGACGACCGCGGTGAAACTACGTAATGGCGCGATGTCGAGTGTGGTCACAATGCCAGTCTGCCTCAAGATTCTTCACGATTCGTGAACGGTCTTGGTGCGAGGAGGACCTGGGAGTGACCGTCTGGGTATGACAGATCGAGCTCTCTCACCGAGATTGGCTATCCCGACCGTCGTGCTGTACGCCGCCGGCTATCCGATCGGCGCGATGACGGTGGCAGTGATGTCACCGTTTCTGGTGATCCTTCTGCGATTCGCGTCCTCGGCTCTGCTGCTGTGGCTGATCGTTGCCGCACGACGCACGTCGCGTCCCGGCTGGCGGTTGGCCGGACACGCGATGGCAGCTGGACTGCTGACCCAGGGGGTGCAATTTCTCGCCCTGTATTGGGGTTTGGCGCACGGCGTGCCTTCCGGGATCGCCTCCCTGGTGATCGCGTTGAATCCGGTGGTCACCGCGACGCTGATGGCCCTCGCACTCGGCCACAAAGAGTCGAAGCAGGGAATGTTCGCACTCGCGCTCGCCACCGGCGCAGTGGTCTTGGCCTGCGCCCCGAAGATTGCCGTCGATCATCGGATAGGTCCGGGCATCGTGACCGTTGTCGTCGCAATGCTCGGCCTGTCCATCGGTGGCGTCTATCAGGGGCGGTACTGCCGCAACCTGGATCCGTGGCTGGTCACAGCGCTTGGTTTGACAGCCTCCACACCCCTCGCCGCGCTCCTGGCTGTCCTCACACCCGCGAAATGCGCCGACTGGCCCCGAGCAGCTGCCCTGCTGGCCGTCATGGTGGTCTTCAGTTCGATCGGTGCGACGACCTTGTATTCGGCCTGCATCAAGCGGTCCGGCCCTCGCGCCGCATCGATCCTGTTCGCCGTAATTCCTGCCGTCGCCAGCCTGATGGCATGGGCGGTCCTCGGAGAAACCCTGTCAGCGCTGTCGATCGGCGGATTGGCCCTGGGCGCGGCAGCCTGCATCATGCAGGCCAGAGCCGCCGGGCAGCGCGACCGCGATAAGACACCGGTCGAGAATCGGCAGGCTGAGCAAACCAGCCCGGTTCGTGACAACGACTGCCTACCCGACGTCGCCCATCTCTGAATCCTTTGGACAGAAATCGATTTCGAGCTATCAGGTGACCGCTCGAACCGGCTCAGAGTGCGGCCAGCTTCAGAGCGGTCCCGGTGGCCTCAGTGAGATAGAGCGTCTGTTGAGCCCGGCCACTACCGTCCAGCGTCACTTCGCCTCGCGGACCGGCGAATCGGCCTCGGCGGATCTCATCGGCCACCGATCTCGGATCGTCTTCCCCGACTCGACGGACCGCCTGCCACCAGATCGCGACAGCTTCGAACACCGACTCGCTCAACGTCGACAGCGGCGGCGCCCACGGACCGAACGCGGAGCGATAGCGATTGACCAACGTGGTGTTGCCATCGGTGGGCAACTGCTCGAAATAGCCCGAGATCGTGTACAAGCCAGACGACGCGGCCTTTCCGACATGTTGAAGTGTCGATTCGTCCATCGCGGGAGCCAGTGTGAGGGCGTGGTTTCGCACTCCCATTGCGTGGCACTGGCGTTCGAAGGCCGCCGCATCTGCTCCTACGTGCGTCGACAGAACGACGTCGGCACCCGAGGCCAGGATCGCCTCGATCGTCAGGGAGAAATCTCGTGTGCCCAGCGTCGCGAACCGCTCACCGACGATTTCCGCACCAAATTGTGGCAGGACCTGCCTGGCCACTACGTGGGTGCTGCGGGGCCAGATATAGTCGTTGCCCGCCAGGAACCACCGTCGGCCGCCCGCCATCTGCATCAAAGGCCTTGCGGCGGCGGACAATTGGTCGTCGTTGCGTTCACCGAGCTGCAGGCGGAGCCGCCCCTTCGCGCCGCCTTCGTTCATCAGGGTCTGCACCAGCAGGACATCACATCCGGCGAGTGCCTCCGATACGGCAACGTATGTGGCCGAGGTGGTTGCTACCAGAATGGTCTTGCAGCCGGCCCGGACCAACCGCCACGCCTCGGCCACACCGACCGATGTGTTCGTGGCATCGTCGCCGATCAGTAATTCCACTGGCCGACCGTGTAGCCCGCCCTCGGCGTTGATTTCTTCGACGGCGAGCACAGCCAGGTGGTCCGAGGCTGCGGCGAACAGGCTACCGGGACCCGATTTCGACGTGAGCAGCCCGAGGCGGGGATTCGGCGACGATAGGGATCCGACCGGATAGCCTCGCCGTCGCATCAGCCAGTGCAGTCCCGGCTCGTCGAGTTCGGCGAAGAGACGAACTCTTGTGCCGCCCTGATCGGGCTCGAATCGAAGCCGGATCCGGCCACGCCAGGGCTGCTCGTGCACAATCTCGATGAAAGAGGGCGGTCGCACCGCGGCGATCCGGCCGATGATCTCCACTGTTTCCGCGACCGGACCCGCGAAAGGCACCTGCAAACGTACTGCCGCCCCGACCGAGACATGGTCACAGGTCGCGTCGAAAACCCAACCTGCCCCGACACCGGCACCGAAGAGGCTGAAAACCACCATCGGCGGCGCGGCCATGCGCTCCTCGGAATGCAGCGCGATTGCGACCATCGGACCATCCAGGATTATGCGGAGTGGGCGGTGGGGCTCCGATCGTGCGTCTGCAACTCCGCAGCACGCCCGGCGTCGGCGAGCGCGCCCTGGAACAGAGAATGTAGTACTTCGAGAACTTCGCGCGCGGAACCCGTGGGATCCACGGAATAGTAACGGAATCGGCCGTCTTTTCGCTCGGTAACCAGCCCCGCCCCGCGCAGTACCCGCAAATGGCTGGACACCCCGGTTCGACCGATGGTGCCGACACCCTCGACCAACTCCCCCACACTGCATTCGTCCCGGTCGGCCAAAATGCCGAGAATCTGACGGCGCACCGGATCGGCGAGTGCGTCGAACGCCAACTCAGCGCCCACCGTCTCGTCCTCTCCACTAGTCAGTAACGATTGACGTATCCCACCATAACCCACGCTGACCGGCCGGGGACAGTCGAAACGACGAGTGAGCCGCACGCGAGCCCGGCACAGAACCCCAGCACGTCGGCGACGAGGTGATCCCGATGTTCCATCGCGGCGAGTGCCCACCGGCTCGAACTCCGACCAGCGCACAATATTCAGCATCAGGTCGCGCGGATTCCCGCCACCCCCACCGGAACTGGCGATGGTTCACTCCGGGACCACGCACTGGGAGATTCGGCGTACGCAACAGGCGCCGTTGTCTCTGTCAGCCCGCAGATCATCACGTTGGTCATGTGGCCGCGATCGACCGCCTCCTCAGGGGAGTCGATGCGGTCCTTGAGGCGCTCCACGATCCACGCCAGCTGACCACCAGCGAATCCGCCAACGCGTAGGACAACGTCTGCGGATGCGCGGACCGTA
This sequence comes from Nocardia sp. NPDC059154, assembly GCF_042755705.1. Lineage (NCBI taxonomy): Bacteria > Bacillati > Actinomycetota > Actinomycetes > Mycobacteriales > Nocardiaceae > Nocardia > Nocardia sp. NPDC059154. The sequence continues at coordinate 50,181 of NZ_JBHZCS010000054.1, read as the reverse complement.
CTGTGAAGTATCCGCTGGGCTCTCGACGAAAGCGCCTGCGCCAGCCCAACTTCGCCCAGTCCGGCTCCGACAATACGGCGACTTCGACGGTGGACCCGGAAACGCCGTAGCCGGGTAGCGACCCGATGACTAGGTGATGCTCGCGGGCAACGACTCGATCACCTCGAGGAATTCGACGAACGAACCGGCCAGCCATGAGTCCTCAAGAGCAACAACGCATTCAGCCTCGGTGAGCAAAAGGTGCACGAACTGAATGGACCAGCCGTCGATTATCGTCGTGAACTGGGGCAGCCGCTTCAGGCGAGCGTCGTGTGCCCGCCGCTGGTACCGATGACTCCAGTACGTCATCAACTCCTTCACCGTGGAGTTCGTCGTTGAACTCTTCGGCAGTACAGGTCACCTCGGCATACGCCGTTGTATGCCTCGGTGACCCGGATCGGGACCTACACCGACTGCGGGGTGGGGAAACCGCCGACGGTCTGCTCGAAGGCCCGTGCCACCCGCAATACGGTGGCGTCTTGGAAGGAGCGGCCGACGATCATCATGCCGACGGGCAGCCCCTCTGCCAGTCCGGCGGGCACGGTGCACGCCGGGTGACCAGTGATATCGAACGGTGCGGTGTTGCCCAGCATCTCCAGCGCGTCCGACAGCACCGCTGCGGTGCTGGCCGTGGATTCGGCGATCGGCTTCGGCCGCATCGGCAGGGTCGGCATCACCAGCACGTCGACTTCCGCGAAGGCCACGTCGTAGGCGGCGGTGAGTTTGGGCGCGAGATTGCGCGCCATCGCGTAGTGCCGGCCGTGGGTGGTGGACAGTGCGTACTTCCCGGCCAGTAGCGCGTTTCGGACAGTCGGCGCGAACTTCGAGCCATCCGCATGCCACAGGTCACCGTAGTAGGCCATCACGTCCGGGTCGTAGAGACCCTTCCAGTTGAAGCCGTATCCGTAGGTGTCGATCATCTGAGAGGTCGCGCCCTCAACAGCGATGACGTTCCACATCGGCATGCCGTTCAGATGCCACGGCACCGAAACCTCGCTGACCTTGAGACCCGCACCCTCGAGCAGACCGATCGCGTCACGCACCGTGTCGTCGACGATCTGCTCGGATTCCGGTCGCCCGAAGCCCTCGCGGAGGACGCCGACCCGCAAGCCGTCGGCACCGAGGTCCAGTGCCGCAACATAGTCCTCCGGCACCAGGTCGTTCGGCTGACGGGGATCGAATCCGTCTCGCCCGGCGATCGCCTGCAGCATGAGCGCAACATCAGTGACGGTACGGCCCATGGGACCGAGATGGTCGAGCGTCGCCTCGATCGGGAATCCTCCGGTGTAGGGCACCAGGCCCCAGGTCGGTTTGTGGCCGACGATGCCACAGCCCGACGACGGGATCCGGATCGATCCGCCTTGATCGCCGCCGAGCGCCAGGTCGACGGCCCCGGATGCGACGAGCGCGGCGCTGCCACTGGAGGATCCGCCCGCACTGCGCGTCGTATCCCACGGGTTGGACACGGGTCCTGTCGAGGCGGTGATTGACGCACCGGAGAAGCACAGGTCTTCGCAGACCGCCTTGCCCGCGATGGTGGCGCCGGCGTCGAGCAGACGTCGGACCACGGTCGCGTCGGTGGCGGGTACGTAACCTTCGAGCAATGCCGAACCGTTGGTCATCGGCACGCCCGCGACCGCCGTGTTGTCCTTGATTGCCACGGTGCGCCCTGCCAGCGGTCCATCGGCCTGCTCGGTGATCTCGGTGTGGACGTACCAGGCGCTGAGGGGATTCTCCCCGGCCACGGGGAACGACCAATCCCGTTGCGGCGGGACCGGTTTCTCGGCGGTGTAGACCTCTTCGACGTCCTGCCAGGACGCGAGCAGTCCCGTCACGAAGGGGGTGTAGTCATCGATCTCCTCGGCCGACATGCCGAAGCCGTAACCGGCCGCCACGGCTGACAGGGCCGCGTGGTCGGGAGTAGGGATGGACACGGCGAACTCCTCAAGTTCTGCCGATTCCAACGCGTCGGGTCGATCGCGCGCTTCTCGGAATCGGGATTCCTGCAAATCGTAGATTGTTCAGTCTATATGTCAACACATAGAGACATATGTATTTGATGGAGTCCGGTCCACCCCTGGGATCTCGGGCGCGGACCGGACCCGAACCGCCGAACGACTGCGTCAGCTCGTCAGCGCTGGCGAGATCGCCACCGGATCCCGGTGCGCCTCATGGTGATTGGCATTGCGAGGGATTGCGAGCACGACCTGAGCCTGCTCGTCGAGCAGTTCGCCCGACAGCACTCCCTTGCTGGCAAGCACCGTCTCGAGGGCGGCGAGCCAATGCTCGTAGTAGCTCCACGGATCGTCGCCTTCGCCACGCTCCCACCGCTGAATCGATTCGATCAGCGAAAGCTGGAACTCGCTCCACTGATAGTGCCCGCCGTGGTACGCGGCCACCGCCATGGCGAAGGCGCGCAGCTCCCAAGGCTGGTCGAACGGGTGGTCATCGGTCCCGGGCATGCCGCAGACCAGTTCTTCGATCCGCCGACGGGCGTCACCGAGTTCGGTCGCATCCGGCCGCGGCCCGGCGCTCATGACGCCGGGGCGGCGGCAGGGCCGACGCCGATCATCGAGTCCCTGGTGACCAGCGCTTCCAGCTCTTCGACGCCGAGCCCCTCGGTGCCCGCGGGCCGCTGCGGCAGCACCCAGTACCGAAGTTCGGAACTGGAGTCCCAGACCCGGATTTCGACCGAGTCCGGGATCGGGAACCCGAAGTCCTCGGCGAGCATCTTGCGCGGCTCACGCACGATCCGCGAGCGGAACGGCGGCGCCTTGTACCAGTTCGGCGGCAGGCCGAGAACCGGCCACGGGTAGCAGGAACACAGCGTGCACACGAGCACGTTGTGGACGATGTCGGTGTTCTCGACCACGATCATGTCTTCGCCCTGCAGGCCGCCGATGCCCAGTTCGGCGCACGCGGTGGTGGCGTTGTCGAGCAGGCGGGCCTTGAACTCCGGGTCGGTCCACGCCCGCGCAACCACTTTGGCGCCGAGTTGCGGGCCGACTTCGTTCTCGTAGACCTCCGCGAGCCGGTCGACGGCCGCGGTGGTCAGCACACCCCGTTCGATCAGCAGCGCCTCCAGCGCTTTGACCCGGGCGGTGATCTCCTCCTGCGAACGCAGGACGGTGTCGGTGGATGCCATTGTCGCTCCTCAGTTTTCGGTCTCGGCGTGGTTGATGTACGGCTCCCAGACGTCGTAGTAGACGACGCCGTTCGGGTCGCCGACCTCGTCGCCCCAGAGTTCCTGCGCGGCGAATTTGACGGTGTACACGTGCTCCGGCGCGTCCCCGCCGCCGTTACCCGCGCTGTCGGGGTAGATGTAGCTGCCGCGCAGGCCGGTGATCACACCGGTCCGGCCACGGACGTAACGCGCTCGGCGGGTGTGGCCCGTGGGGCTGTCATCGGTGACGGTGACGACGTCGCCGACCTCGAACTGGGCCATCTTGTCGGTCTCACGGGCGGCGTGGGCGCCGTGCTTCACGGCCGCGTCGACGAACTCCAGCAGGTCCGGGTCGTCGCGCTCGGGCAGTGGCGCATCGGGGTTATCGAGGTAGAACTTGGTTCGTTCATCCAGTTCGGCAGCGCTGAACACGCCTTTCAGCTCGGCGTGGTACTCCGCGGTGTGCACCCAGTGCTCGTAGTAGTTGGACAGCAGGTACTCGGCCGGGTCCATCTTCTCGATCCCGTGCCGGAATCCGTCGAGGTTGAAGATGCCCGCCCGGAAACAGCTGGCGAACAACGCAAAAGCCACTTTCTCCCACTCCGCACGGAAGATCGGCTCCTTCTCCTCGACGAGGACGGGCCCGAGCCCGTCCGTCCCGCCGAGGTCGAAAACTCCATTCATGGGGTACTCCCGGTGATCATGGCGACCGGCGATGGAACGTCCGCGATTCGCCTCTTCGTGAATGTGCCAACGGGTGAGTTCGAGGCTCGAGGCTCACCATCCCGGCAACCTCAAGGTAGGGACCGCAAGCACCACATGTCAATAAGTGCTGACCTATTTACTGATACGAAACAGGTCCGTAACCAGCGCGGACGCGCCGACGGGCACTCTCGACTCAGCGAATCCGCGGCCGAAGACCACCCGCCTGAAGCTTATATGTCAATGAGTCGACACTTATTGATTCGATCCGGATTCGCTCCTACCGTAGACCGCCAACCAGGGCGGCTGCAGTCGAAAGGAGTCCTGTATGAGCATCGTCAGCGGAGGAGGTCGCACCGTTCGCAGGGACTGGAGCGTCCGCAGGCAAGCGGCCGGTTTGGTCGCCGCCGTGGGCAGCCTCCACCTCGCGGCGTGGGGCCTGCTGACCGTGGCCGTGCTACCACACCACTATGTGGTCGGCACACAGGTTTTCGGCATCGGCCTGGGATTGACGGCGTACACGCTCGGACTGCGGCACGCTTTCGACGCCGATCACATCGCCGCGATCGACAACACCACCCGCAAGCTCATGACCGATGGCAAAAGGCCTGTGTCCGTTGGCTTCTGGTTCGCGCTGGGCCATTCGACAGTCGTCGCGGTCCTGGCGGTGCTGCTCAGCCTCGGAGTCCACGTCACCAACACCCTGCTCGATGACAACTCCGCCACCAGAGCGACTTTGGGCACCATCGGCACCTTGCTCGCCGGAGTGTTCCTCTATGTCATCGCAATCCTGAATCTGGTTGCGCTCGCCGGCATCACCAGAACCTGGCGTCAGCTGCGCCGAGGCCAATTCGACGCGGTCGAACTCGACAACATCCTCGCCCGGCGCGGTTTCATCAACCGACTACTGAGCGGGCTGACCCGCTCGATCAGCCGACCCGGTCAGATGTTCGCCGTCGGACTGCTTTTCGGCATCGGATTCGACACCGCGACCGAAGTCGCACTGCTCGTACTCGCCGGCAACGGCGCCGCCGGCGGCCTACCCTGGTACGCCATCCTCGTCGTTCCACTGCTGTTCGCGGCTGGCATGGCACTGCTCGACACCCTCGACGGCGCATTCATGACCGTCGCCTACCGCTGGGCCTTCGCCAATCCCGCACGCAAGATCTTCTACAACGCGACCATCACCGGACTCTCGGTCGCCGTGGCCCTGCTGATCGGCACCATCGAGCTCGTCGGCGTCCTACACGACGACCTCGAATTGGGCGACCCGATCACGACTGCCATCTCTGGGCTGAACCTCAACAACGTTGGATTCGCCATCGTTGGTCTCTTCGTCGTGATCTGGCTGATCGCGATCGGCTACTGGCGGCTGGCCGACGTCGAACGCCGGTTCCAACCGCCCATTGCTGTAGCCGAAACCGCTGACGCAACCGACTGATCCGCTTTCCGGCCCGCACCGGGCATGTTTGGTCTCGAAACTCCAAGCGGCGGCGGGTTCTTCGGGCGGGACGGAGTCGGTTATCGAGACCCTCCAACGACAGGAACGGTAGCCGACTGGAAATCGTTACGGCCGACACCTATCAGCTCGACCGCGATCCGCTCACCAGCCTCGAAAGTGTCGTTGGACGGCATGCCCAGGCCAGAGCGGCGTTCGTGACTTACGTTACGAACCGTTAAGTAAATCCACAACGGCTCGTAGGCTCGTGCTCATGGACGAGAAGCAGCGCGGTCGCCCCCGCAGCGCTCGCGCGCATCAGGCGGTCATGGAGGCCACTCGCGACCTCTTGGCCTCGGTCGGGTACGAGCAGATGTCCATCGAGGCGATCGCGGCGCGAGCCGGCGTCGGTAAGCCGACCGTGTACCGGTGGTGGCGATCGAAGGCGGCAGTTGTCGCTGAAGCTGCGCTCTCGGGATATCTCACCGGCAGCGCCGCTCCGCCGCCGGATACCGGCGACTTCGAGGCGGATCTGCGCAACTGGGTGATAGCGCTGACGCAGCGGCTCGACAACCCGGCCGATGCCGCGTTGTTCCGTGGTTGGGCGGCGGCCGCCGCCGACAGCGACACCAATACGAGGCGGCTTTACGACCAGCTCTCCGGCCCGAACCGGCAACAACTGATTCACCGGCTCGAGGCCGCGGTGGCAGCCGGGCAACTACGGGCCGACGCCGATCTCGAAGCTGCCGCCGACGTTCTCATCGGCACCATGCTGTACCAGGTGCTTGCGCGTCACCCGCAGGCAGCACCGCAAAGCAGCCTCGACGGATTTCTCGATATCTTCCTTGTCGGGCTGACCCGACGATGCGGGTGAGCTGCCTTGAGAATCTCGAATGACGCGACGCTCGCAGCCAATCCCGGGTTCCTGCTGGCCCGAGCCGGTCGGCAGGCGACCCGAAAACTCAACCACGTACTGGGCGATTACGAGTTGCGAAGCCGACATTACGCGGCACTCATGGGTGTACACGAGAACGGCGGGCTCTCTCAATCCGAGCTGGGCGCATTGCTCGACACCGACCCGAGCTCGGTCACCGCGGTCGTCGACGATCTCGAACGAAACGGATACGTCCGGCGCGGGCCGCATCCCACCAAAACCTGGTCACACCTCGTTCTGTCCACCGAGTCAGGTCGAAAGCTGTTGCAGCACATGAGTAACCCGATCGCTCACCAGAGCCGAGCGATCCTCTCCCCACTGACAGAACAGGAGCAGACGCAATTCCTGGACATGCTCCGGCGACTGGCCACGACTGATCGAACCCCACCCGACCACGCTGAGCCGAAGCTGGTTGGGCGACCCAAACGTGCGGACGCCGCACAGAATTTCGAACGGATCCTGGCCGCATCGCACCGCCTGCTGGATACCCGAGCATTCAACGTCACCCTTGATGAGATCGCCGCAGCGGCCAGCGTCGGCGTCGGCACCGTATATCGCCGCTTCGCGAACAAACGAGAACTGACATATCTGGTAGTTCAGCAATATCTCGAGGAGTTGGCCGCCCAGGCCGAGAAGGCCGAGCAGCACTCAGACCCCTGGCAAGGACTCTCCGACTACGTGCGGTACGTCGGTGAGCGGATCGCCAACAGCGTCGGGTTCGGTCGAATGGGCGACGAAATCCCTATCGGCACAGAGCAATACATGTTCGGACTGGATCGCGTCGAAGCACCACTCGAGCGGCTGCTCGCTCGCGCGAAAGCAACCGGCCAGGTGAAGGAGAATGTCGAACTGATCGACCTCCGCACGGTTTTCACCGCAATCGGACCGGTTGCCACGGTGTTCCGCACCGTCGACCCGAACCATTGGCGGCGATACCTGAGTTTCGCTTTGCAGGACATCCAGAACGATCCTTGCCGCGAACCAGCGACCGCAGCGCGCAAAGCATGCCCCACAACGATGCTGCCAGCAGCATCTACGCGATGAGATAGTCAGCGGCAGTGGGCATTCAATGCCTAATGACCACACCGGTGCGACCAGCGCCACTCCCTCGAGCATTGCTACTACGCCTTGTCGTAGGTAATCTACCTACCGGACGGTAGGCAAGCTTTTCCACCACGCAGACGATGTGCATCGCGCCCGCCTGTGCCTGTTTCGAGTCATTCGACAGCATTACGATCGCCAGGAGTTCCTCGTGTCCATATACCTCTATCGGTGGGGCAAGTTCGCTTTCCGCCGAAAGTGGATCGTTATCCTCGTCTGGTTGGTTCTTCTGGCCCTGACAGTCGGTATAGGCGCCTCGATATCGAAGCCACTGCAGGACCGGTTCTCTCTGCCCGGCATACCCTCCGACCGGGCTACGGAAATTCTCGACGAACATTTCCCGGGCATGTCGAAGGAGATCGACCCAGCAGCCGTCGCCGGCACCTACGTGGTCGGCGCGCCCAAGGGCGAGAAACTTACCGACCCGAAAAACGAGACCGCCTTGCGGGCGTTCGTGGCCAAGCTCGGCGAACTGGATATCGTCGACCACAGCCGACCGCTCATCGATCCGCTCACCGCGACCAGGATAATCGGGCAGCCTGCGGGGATCGACTGCCTGGCGACCGATCGGAGCAGTCCCCAATTCACGTCAGTCTGCAGCAGCGCGCCGCTCAACGTGCTCAACAAGACCGCGCCGGAATCGGTGGCGACGATCAAGGTCAAATACAGCATCGAGAAACTGTCCGACATCACGAAGAAAGACCGTAAGAAAGCCAACGAAGTCGCCGACAACGCCCGCGCGGCAGGCTTGCACGTTTACCTGACCGGAGTGATCGCCGCCGAGCCCGAAAGCAGCGGAACCTCCGAGCTGATCGGTATCGCCGTCGCGCTGGTCGTTATGGCCATAGCGTTCGGCGCAGTCGTTGCCGCCTTCGTGCCTGTGGCCACTGCGGTCCTCGGCCTGGCCGGCGCGATCGGCGTCATCTATTTCGGCAGCGCCTGGCTGACGTTGCCCACCTTCACCCCGATCCTCGCGTCCATGATCGGTCTGGCCCTCTCCATCGACTATGCGTTGTTCATCGTGTCCCGCTACAAGCACGAGTTGGGCGTCGCCGATTCACCGGAAGAGGCGGCGGGCATCGCGGTCGGAACCGCCGGATCGTCTGTGATCTTCGCCGGACTGACTGTCATAATCGCGCTGGCCGCGCTCAGCGTTGTTCGGATCGAATTCCTCACGTATATGGGCATTTTCGCAGCAGTGTCGGCGGCCTTCGCAGTGCTGGTCGCAGTTACTCTGCTCCCCGCGATCCTGGGCATGCTCGGCAAGTCCCTGTTCAAACCCAAGCTGCCCCTGGTCGCCCGGCACGACCCCGAGGACGATACAGCCGTTACCGCGGGAATGCGGTTCGCTCAGGTCATCGCCAAGGCCCCCGTGGTGACATTGGCGGCTGGCGTCGTCCTGTTGGGCCTGCTGGCCGCGCCGGCCGCCGATCTGCAACTGGGATTGCCCGGCGGCGAATCCTTCCCGAAGGGCAGCCAGCTGCGCGAGGCATACCAGCTACAGACCGAGGGCTTCGGCGAAGGCTCCAACGGCACCCTCGTTGCCGCGGTGGACCTCACCCAGGTACCGCTGGAAAAACGGCAACAGGCCGTGGCCGACCTCCGCAACCGACTGGCCAGCAGTCCCGGGATGGACTATCTCACGCCGTCGGTCCCCAGCGCCGATGGACAGGCAGTGCTGTTCACGAGCGTGCCGAAGGCCGGTCCCAATGACGAGGCCACCAAGAAGCTGGTCGACTCCGCTCGTGACGCCGAATCCGAGCTCCACGCCCAGTACCGCATGAAGTACGGAATCACCGGCACCACAGCCGTTTACATCGATGTGTCGGATGTCCTGCTGGGCAAGATCGTGCCGTACATGTCGCTCGTGGCGGGCGCCGCCTTCATCCTGCTGGTGCTGGTGTTCCGATCGATTCTGGTGCCGCTGACCGCCGCGCTCGGCTTCCTGCTATCCATGGCGGCCACCTTCGGCGCGACCGTGCTCATCTTCCAGAAAGGCACGTTCGATCTCGTCGAAACACATCCGCTGGTCAGCTTCCTGCCGATCATCTTGATCGGCTTGGTATTCGGCCTCGCTATGGACTACCAGGTGTTCCTGGTGACTCGCATGCGCGAGGAGTACATCCACGGCAAGTCCCCGAAGGAAGCGATGATCAGCGGCTACCACCACGGCGCCCGCGTGGTCACCTCCGCGGCGATCATCATGATCTCCGTCTTCAGTGCGTTCATGCTCAACGACAATGTCATCGCAAAATGCATGGGCTTCGCCCTCGCCGCGGGTGTCTTCTTCGACGCCTTCATCGTCCGGATGGTCATCGTCCCATCCCTGCTGGCCCTGATGGGCCGGGCCGCATGGTGGTTCCCGAAATGGCTCGACCGCATCCTCCCGGATGTCGACGTCGAGGGCGCCAAGCTCACCCAGCTGACAACGCGATCCGAGCATCAAGGCCCGCTCACGCCCGAGGAGCAACCGACCATGGTCGGCTGACTCCAGCCTTGCCCTGCGGTTCGGCAACCATTGCGATGACGGTGCCGAACCACGGGGCCTCGACCGGCGAGCCGAGGGCTGCGGGGACCGTGAGAATCGCAAGCGAGGCATGCGATGTCACCACCCTCACCTATCTGACATACAGTCAGTAGTGGCCTTACATTCGCACAGAGTGGAAAGACGGTGGTGCACATGTCCGCGGTAACCGAGCAGCCCGAGGATTGGACCGAACCCGGCGCCCATCAGATCGCGGACGGAATTCACCGTGTTCCCCTCCCGCTCCCACTCGATGGACTTGGCACCGTCAACTCCTATGTTCTGGAAACCACCGACGGGCTGGTCGTCATCGACCCGGGCTGGTACGGACCGGACACCGAAAACGCCATGACCGCGGCGCTGCGACAGCTCGGCTACCGTCTTGGCGATATCGTCACCTGCCTTGCCACACACCACCATTGGGACCATTACTCCCAGGCGTATGCATGGCGCTCCACTCTCGGTTGCGACCTGCTGATCGGCCGCGCCGAATATCACAGCATCACAGGATTTGGCAGCCGCTCGGGCCGGTTTCCCAACCACGCCCAACTGCTCGCCCGTTGCGGCGCACCTGAACTCGCTCGCGAACTCGCACGCACCCGGCCACCCGAGAACGAAGCCGGAGTCTCTTTCGGACTACCGGACGGCTGGCTCGACAACGGGGACCGCATTCGGCTCCGACACGGGGAGATCGAAGTCATCGCGACCCCGGGGCACACCCGGGGGCATGTCGCGTTCCGTCACGCGGGAAGCCAGCTGCTGTTCTCGGGCGACCATATCCTGCCGCACGTCACTCCGTCGATAGGTCTCGAATGGGTGCCCGAAGCACATCCGCTTCGCTCCTACATCCGTTCACTCGAGCTGATCCAGGATCTGCCAGATTCGACTGTGCTGCCGTCGCACGGCCCCGTGACCACCAGCAGCCACAGCCGAGTCGAGGAACTTGTGCGCCATCATGAGCACCGGCTCAACGAGATCTGCGACGAAGTCGCCTCGGGCTCGGCCACCGCCTACGAAGTGGCCCGCGCATTGCGATGGACCCGGCGACATCGTCGACTCGACGAACTGCCGATCGATCACCAACTGTCCGCGGTCACCGAAATCCATGCGCACCTGGATGTGCTGACCATGTTGGGCCGGGTGAGCTACACCGACCACACGGACATGCGCACCTACGCCCTCAGCGCATGAGCGCCGATGTACTGACTCGCTAAGCAATCTCCAACTCGGGCATTACTGCTGGCACAGGCCGCAAACTGGTGAAATCGCTTCGCGCTGAGCGACTCCCGAGCGGAGATTCTTACGCCTCACGGTTGTTTCCCGCCACTTAACCGGATTGCAGTCCTGACACTTAGTCAGTAATCTAGCTCACGCCTGAGTGCCGTTGCGGCCCCGCAGGCGAGTCAGAGCGTGATAGCGGTACCCGCGAGGAGACAGACGCGAGATGAGGGCGGCAGCCACCGATGAAGCGGTGGACCGAGGTTCCAGTGGTACGAGCTACCCCCAACAGCTCTGGTCCCGAGTTCGCAGTCCTGGATCGATCCGAACCCGGGTCCTGGCCCTCGTTCTCGTCCCCAGTGTCGCGCTGATGGTCATGGGAGGCGCGTTCTCGGCGCAGCTGGTCAAGGACGGACTCGATGCGAGGCGGTGGTCGGATGCGCTCAGCAGCCATATCCCGCTGCTGCTCGACTTCGTCGTCGCTCTCCAGGCGGAGCGGAACGACAGCCTGCTCATCGCGGCAGGTGACCAGACCGCCGCCGCCAAACTCGGAACCGCGCGTGCGAACACCGACACGATCCTGCAGAAGACGACGGACATTGGGCCCGAACTGCAGAATCTCAACGCGGAGGCGATTTCCAGGTCTTTCCCGGCCTTCGTAGCAGCTGTACAGAAGCTACCGACGATCCGCAAATCGGTTGATGATCACCGAGCGACGTCAACCGATATCGACGGTATCTACTCCAACCTGACCAGCATTCTGGTCTCGGGGTTGAATGATATGGGCCGTGCTTCCAAGGATCCCAAGTCGGTTGGGCTCCAGATGGTCGCAGCCAATCTCTTGCACGCCGCGGATCTGCACTCTCGATCCGTGGGCCTTGCCAGCACGACACTTGCGAACGACAGCCCGTTGGCACCTCGCGAACGCTTGATGTATCAGCAGCTCACGGGCGGCTTCCGGAACCAACTCGAGGCGTCGGCACCACAGATGACCGATGCGGGCCGCAGCCAGCACGACCAACTGACGGCGAGCCCGGATTGGCAATTGATCTCGAACGCCGACGAAGGACTGAGTGAGTCTGGGGAGTTGACGGTCCCGGCGTCCGAATGGACTGCGGCACAGGATCGTATCGGCGGCAAGCTACGAACCATGTGGAGCGACAGTTTCCGCTACGCACAGGATGTTTCCTACGCGGAGGCGAACAAACAGATCGAACAGTCGTCGATCGCGGGGATCGCGGCGCTCGTCGTCGCCATCATCTCTCTGATCATTTCGGTAAGGATCGCCCGCACATTGGTTCGGCGACTGCGTTCGCTCCGCAACAAGACGCTGGAGTTGGCGGACCACACGCTGCCTTCGATGATGCAGCGACTGCAGGAGGGACAAGAGGTCGACGTCGACAGCGAACTCGGTCGAGCGGACGAGGGAAGAGACGAGCTCGGAGAGGTCGCCGAGGCATTCCATTCGGCGCAGCGAGCCGCCCTCGCCGCCGCCGCCGCGGAAGCACAGACACGAAACGGCTTCAATAAGGTCTTTCTGGATATCGCCCGGCGCAGTCAGGTCGTAGTTCATCAGCAGTTGGCGGTGCTGGACACCGCGGAGTCGAAGCAAGATGACCCTGAACACCTCGAGTTGCTGTTCGAGCTCGACCATCTGGCTACGCGCGCACGCCGCAATGCGGAGAACCTACTGATCCTGGGTGGCGGTCAGCCTGGCCGCAAATGGCGTCGGCCGGTGAGCCTCGAGGAGATCGCTCGTAGTGCAATCTCCGAGACACGAGACTTCGCCAGGGTGAACGCGGTCCGGCTGCCTGAAGTTCGGGTACATGGCGCCGTAGTCGCGGACCTGATCCACCTGTTGGCCGAGTTGGTCGACAATGCCACGGCCTTCTCGCCGCCGGGTTCACCGGTCGCGCTGCGCGGCAACCTCGTCGGTAATGGCGCCGTGATCGAGATCGAGGACCAGGGGCTCGGAATCCGACCCGAGGATCGGGATCGACTCAACGGATTGCTGTCCAGTCCACCGGATTTCCAGCAGATGGCCAGTGCCGGCCACCGACAGCTCGGTTTGTTCGTCGTCGGCCAATTGGCGCGGCGACACAACATCAAGGTGAAGCTCTCGGAGTCGGCATATGGCGGAGTGAGTGCGGTAACCCTGCTCCCCGCCGCGTTGCTGGAAGGGGTCGCCGAAGCCCAGCAAGCCGTCGTCGAGGACCAGGGAGTCCACGCTTACAACAGTCCACTTCATCCGCTCGCCCCGACGAGTACGGAAGACATGCCTGACTATTACGAGTCCTTTTCTGCGCCCCAGGACGTCCCGCCTCCACAGCCGACACGAGAGTCGTTCGCGTCCATCCAGATCGAGGTCGAGCCGACCGAGCGACCCATCCCCGTGGTCCGAGCTTCGGGCTCGGGTGACCGGGCCGGTCGAGCTCCTCTCCCGAAGCGCAGACGGCAATCCCACCTGGCACCCCAACTGCAGATCGAGAACACGACGACGCAGCACGCACTACCGCAAGGACCGCCTGCCGGTCCGACGAGAGCGCGGCGCAGCGCCTCTGACGCGCGAAACGCAATGTCCTCCTTGCAGAAGGGAACTCGCCAGGGACGCGGGTTCGACACCCAGACGACGAGTGGAAACGGATGGTCGGGAAATGAATAACTTTGCGGCAGTTGGTGCCTCCATGAGCGGTCTGGATTGGCTACTCGACGATCTGGTCGGCCGGTTGGCCGGCGCGGAGAAGGCTGTAGTCCTCTCCGAGGACGGACTGGTGATCGCGCGCTCGGGGAATGTTGTGCGTGAGGAGGCCGAACACCTCGCGGCGATGGCCGCAGCACTGGGCAGCCTGGCCCGCGGCGTGGGCAGCCAATTCGCGAAAGGCGCTGTCCAACAGACCGTTATCGAGCTCGAGTACGGCTACCTGGTGGTTACAGAGGCCGGATACGGCGCGTGCTTGGCACTGCTCGCGTCGGCGGACTCCGATCTGGGAATGGTCGCCTACGAGATGAATGTGATCGTGCAACAGGTCGGCGACAAGCTGTCCGCTTCACCGCGCGTCCAGATGTCCGGCTCGATGACTCAGCAGCGGCCATGACATACGACGACCACGACCACTGGCTCGACGACGATCCCGGCCCGCTCGTCCGTCCGTTCGCGGTGACCCGCGGGCGCGCGGGCCGGAATCTCCATGAACTGGACATGATCACGTTGGTCGTCGCGGTCCACTCCGCAACCGAAACCGCGAGCTTGGATCGGGAATACGAGGAGATCCTCCGGATGTGTCAGGGGAGACCCGTCTCGATTGCCGAAATCTCGGCGCATTTGAATCTCTTGCTGGCCGCGGTCAAGGTACTCGTCAGCGACCTGATCGGCGCGGGCTATCTGATCTACCGATCGCCCACCAGATCATTCGACAACCCCGATCTCGGACTACTGCAGGCGGTGCTCGATGGAATTCGCAATGCGTGACACCACACCGGAACTCGGTGTCCAATCGGTCAAGATACTGGTTGCGGGCGGCTTCGGTGCCGGCAAGACGACCTTCGTCGGCGCGACGAGCGAGATCCCACCCCTTCGCACCGAGGAACGACTGACCGACCTCAGCGCGAACGTCGACGACCTTACCGGCGTCGAGTCCAAGACGACCACCACCGTCGCGCTCGACTTCGGCAGAATCACCCTCAACTCCCAACTCGTCCTCTACCTGTTCGGCACACCCGGCCAAGAGCGGTTCTGGTTCATGTGGGGCGAGCTGTCGATGGGTGCGCTGGGCGCGGTCGTACTCGCCGATACCCGCCGACTCGACCAATCCTTCGCCGCAGTCGATTTCTTCGAATCCCGCGGAATCCCTTTCATCGTCGCCGTCAACTGCTTCCAAGGAGCAGACCTCTACGACGAGGACGAGGTGCGCAACGCGCTGGATATCCCGTACCAGGTGCCCGTTCAGCTCTGCGACGCCAGGGATCGCGACTCCGCGAAGCTGGTGCTGGTCAGGTTGCTCGAGTATCTCATTGCAAACGTCGCTCCGACGAGAGCCCTGAACTGATCGCCTATGGCCACCCTGGATCTCGAAATTCAGTGCGCCGCACTGATGGACCAGACTCACGCGCTAGCGGATATGGCCCGCCACGCCGATCCGGGGGCCCATATCCCGACATGCCCCGAGTGGTCTCCTGGTTACGCATGTCGGCCAAGGACTTGTGAGGGCACGGATTCGTAGCGAGGAAGCAGTGCCCGGCTCAGTTGCTTGATCGCCTCGGCTTCGGCCTGGTTCTCCAGCATGTGGCCGACGTATCCGTCGAAGTCCTTGTCCGGCAGGTAGAGATCGAATAGATCGCTGACCGTTTGGTGGAGGGAGTAGATCGCCTCTCCACGCCTCCCGGCGTCGCCCCGACGTCGCCCTGGCGAGAACGACCACGACCGTCCCGCCGATGCCGGAGTTCAGGCCCACCGCCGATCAGATCAGCCTGCTGCTGACAGTTCTGAAGGAGACCTGTTACGGCTCAGCCGGCTGCAATGTCTTCGTTCAGATCGACCCGACTTTCAGCTTCACTCAGGACATCCCGGCGGGCAAGAAGTGGACGGCTGTCTATGAAATCCGCGGCGGGAAGAACGCGCCGCGGACGAACTCCCCCCACCAGCCGAGGTAGCAGCCCAGCCAGGTCCACTACCGTTCGACAGGAGGAAGCTGGTCAGTACCAGCGGTCCGAACGATGTGCTCATCGCCGTTGTGACGGACGCCGTCGCCGGCGACATGACCTGACATCACGTCGCTCCATCAATATTCCTAACTCGCAAAGGAATTCATCCCAACATGACCAATCCCCATTTCCCCCAGCAGCCGTGGCCTGCGCAGCAGCCGACCCCGCATTACCCCCAGCCTCCGAAGAAGCGGCGCGTGTGGCCGTGGGTGCTCGGTGGATTCTTTGCCTGCATCCTCCTGCTGTTCGGTGGGTGCGCGCTGCTGATCGGTGGCGCGGCGCACGAAGTGGCCAAACAGGAGGAGAAGCGGACCACCGCCGAGCCGGTCGGTTCGACTGTTCGGGACGGGAAGTTCTCGTTCGTGGTTACTCGGATTGATCCGCCGGTCGGTTCGGTGGGCACGAACGAATTCCTGAAGAAGGGAGCGCAGGGCGAGTATGTGCTGGTGTACCTCGATATCACCAACATCGGCGACAAGACCCAGACCTACCTCGGGGAGAACCAGAAGCTCGTCAACGATCAGGGGAAGCTCTTCAGCAACGACACTGCGGCGGAGCTCAATCTGAACACGAACGTCGCGAGCGATGTCAATCCGGGCAACAAGATCTCGGTGATTCTCGCCTTCGACGTGCCGAAAGGCACCGTGCCGGCCGCGGTCGAGCTTCATGACTCGGCGTTCTCGGGTGGCGTGCGCGTGGCCGTCAAGTAGCCCGGCTCTCTGTTGGGGTTCGGCCACGAACCCCAACAGCCCACCAGCAACGCCAATGCCGACTTCGAACCCAGCGCCGCGGCGCCGATGATGCGCACCCGGAACATCGTTCACCGTGTGATCGCCCGCTCGTACTGGAAGACGCCCGAAGGGCTGTGAGCCCGACCATGGCATAGGAACTCTCTACGGGACGGCCGAGGGTAGGACGGCCCCAACGCATTCTTCTGTGCCCAACAGACAGCAGCTTTCTCGAATTGAAGGAGTACGGAGTTTGGCCGCCTCCGTTCGCGAGGTCTCGTTGTAGCGCCTGAAAACTGTGCAGCCCAACGCCGATGCCATGTTCGATGCGATGGTCGGCAAACTGCTCGGCGAAGTTTCGACGTCGACGCGTTCGACGTCGGGGATTCACCAGCGGGGGCGCCCTCGTAGACGATCTCGGTGGCCCGGTTGGCGATTGCCTTGGCTGGTCGGTGTGCCGCAGTGCGGGTGACCGAGCGGGGAGGCCCGGGACGCGACAAGCGGCCTGACAATCACGGTATCCCGGCCGGCAGTGCGCGATTCCGGGCATCTACCAGCGCATGCTGACGCTAACCTTGCCACACCTTCTCCGCGACGGCCGGGTCACTGGGACCACTGACTCCGAGTTATCCCCACGAGTCGAGTACGCACAGCCTCGGGGCCAGTCTGCTCGACACTATGCTGGCCCTCATCGATTGGGCCGGGATGCATTATGAGGAAATCCGGCGAAACCAGGTCCGCTTCGACACCGTCGGCTCCGACGGGGCCTGAAATATGTTCATACTCCGATGATTTCGCCACATCTTGGGCACCAACCAATACCGGAGCGACCACAGAATGCTCCCTTGCACGCCGAGAGCGTGGCCGTCGGCAAGGAGGTAACGGGCGAGGCCTGGGCCCCATCGGGTGACTCGCCACCAGCTCGACGCAGATCTGCGCAACCCGATTCTCTCGCCGACGGCTCACGCCCTACGCGCCCACTAGGCCCGCGGCTCCCGGCACGAGGTCGACTACCGCCTTCGTGTCCTTGTAGAAGACGTCAATCCCTGATATCTGCTCGTCAGTGAACCGATACAGCTCCACGACCGACGTATCGAGCGTGCGGCCGGTTTCCTTGGACTGCAACGTCACTGACATCTGGGCAACCACCAGCTCACCCGCGTCATGCGCCTGCCAGGAGTGCACAGTCACGTCGAAGTCTTTCGTGAAGACCGTCGCAAGTTGCAGGAATCCTTCGCCGCCGATGTAGTCGCCCCCGTACGGCAGCCCATCGGCCTCGTTGAGGACACACTCGGGATGAACCAACTCCATCGCAGTGGGGATATCGCCGCCGACAATCGACTGATGAAATCGGGTGAGGATCCCAACGTGATTACTACTCAACTTCGCCTCCATCGAGAGTGGCCACCCCTACACGTTCCACCGAAGGTGACCTGGGACACCCAACTTACTGACTAAATGTCAGTGCCGTCAAGGTCGGCGCCCTCCGCAATCTGATGGGATCAATACGGTCACCCACGGCCACGAACGAGCCGAATCGACTGCGGACGAGCGCCTTTCAGGAGCGGCGCCGTCGACGACGGACGCCCCGGACGAGCTCGAGTTACCCTGCCAACTCAGACAGCGCGACCTCGAGGTATCGCGCAATCTCCCAGGCATCCTCGATGATGTCGGAGCAGGCGAGGATGCCGAAGTCCACGTGGTCGCCGTAGGAGACGGCGGTAATGTTCAGGCCTCCAAAGGTCTCCGCCAAGGCGGAGATCGGGTAGTTGCCCAGCAGACGAACACCGCCGAGGTACACCGGTGTCTTCGGTCCTGGGACGTTGGAGACGAGAAGATTTGTCAGTGGCAGGATCGACGCCGTCGCACGCATGAGCCCGCGGGTGGTCAGCCCATGCAGCAGCGGCGTCAACATCGACGTTATGTGATGCAGCATGGTGGGAGGTTGGGATTGGAAGCGCTCCTTTGCTTCCAACATGGAACTGTGCATCAGCTTCAGGCGATGTTCCGGATCGGGTTCCGTGATTGGCAGTTCGCTGAACATCAGCGAGAACTGGTTGCCGGCCGTGCCCATTTGATCCTCGGTGCGAATGGATACCGGTATCGCAGCGAGGAGCGGCTTGTCGACAGGCGCATCGTGGTCCAGCAGCCAACTCCTGAGGGCCGCAGTGCAAATCGCCATCACCACATCGTTGATGGTGCCGTCGACGCGAGACTTCACCGCCTTGATCTGATCCAATGACAGCGACGTGAACGCTACCTCACGCCGCGCGGTGAGCGGTCCGGTGAATGGTTCGGCGCGGTACTTGGACCACAGGTCTTCCACCGTGCGCAACAGACCCGGCCCCGCTTCGAGCACCGATCGGACCCGGACGGCCTGCCGGTTGATCGTATTCGGGATGGTTCGGGTGAGCATTTCGAGGGTGGACAGAGTCTTGTCGCGGCGAAGGCCGGCGTCGGGCAATGGCTGCGGCGGATTGCTGGGAACCGGGTCCAGGATGGCCCCGAGCACTTCCCCGGCCGAGACACCATCGAGCAGCGCGTGATGCAGTTTCAGGTACGCGGCTTGACGTCCACCGGACAGGCCCGACAACAAGTGGAATTCCCACAGTGGCCGAGATCGATTGAGCGTCTCCGCATGCCGCCGTCCGACATATTCGGCGACATCCTCCTCCGTCGCCCCCTCCTGCAGCCAGACGTCGCGCACGTGATAGCCAAGGTCGATCGTTGTGCAATCTTCCCAGTACGGAACGTCCAGCCCCAGCGGGACGGTGCGGACCCGACGGCGCAGCGGCGCGAGCAGGTGCAGCCGTTCCGCGAACAACCGGCGCAGCGAACCGACATCGAGGGGCCCGTCCGGCGCATTGGCCGAATCCAGGATCATGATCCCGCCGATATGCGTTGGCGTGCAGTCAGTTTCACTGTCGAGCAGATGCATGTCCAGCGAGTTGAGTTGGCGTGGTTCCCCCGGCGTCGTCGCGGTGGGTATGACCAATGCCGGAACGGGAGTGGCACCGGCCGTCGCGGCCAATGTCTCTCCCGGTGTTGCGGTTCCGACGTTCGTGCCCTTTGGGCTGAGAACGGTGATGTTCGAGTATTCCACGGAGTCCTCCCGGCCTCGTTGGCTGTCCCGGGACAGCGTCCGTCGGCTGCGAGGAAGCCACGACGACGGACACAGCGAACCGATCCCGGTGATCACTGAGTTCCGTGCGTCACGGCACGGGCGCGATATTCATCTGTGGACCGACCGCCCCCGTTGGCCCCGGTCTCCTGTTATCTTCCGCTGATCGAGTGGATGCCGGCATTGGCCATGAAGACGGCGGCCACCGCTAGGAGGATGACTGCCATGCCGAAGGCCACGATTCCGACAACCATGAGTGGGTCAGCGCGATTTTCCTGAGACGACACACTCGCCGCCCCAACGGTTTCCGACTCTGACCGATTGCGGCGTTTCAGCATGCGTCGAGGGTTCTCATCTTCGGTGCCGCCGCGAAGAACTCCGCGAACTTGCGCCCGGCGGACTGGAAGTGCTCGGACCCGAGGTGAGCCTCGAGGGCCTCCCTGTTGGTGTACAGCTCGAACAAGGTGTACTGGTCCGACTCCGTGTGCGAGCGCAAGAGCCGGTACATCAAGTTGCCCGGCTCATTGTTCGCGATCTGCTCGACGAGATCGGCGACCAGTGCTTCGAACTCCGGGCCGCGGCCAGCGATGATGGTCAAGTCAGCGATGATGGCGATCATGTGAATACTCCTCAACTTTCATGGTGGTGGACTCGCTGATCGCGACCGATGCCGGAGACTGGATCAGTCCGTCCAAGACTGCGGTGGCAATGAGATCGGCAATGGCGTCCGGGCCATGTTCGCCGTCTTCGTGGTACCAGAAGATCACTGAATTCAGCATGCTGAGAATGCTGTTGCCGATGACGCGGTCGGCCGTGCGCAGCGCACCGGCCGCGTAGCCAGCGTCGATCACGTCCTGCCATCGCTGCCGGATGTCGGCGCCCAGTCGCTGTAGGTCGAGTGCACGGTCGCCGGTCAGAGCCGAGACATCACGCATGTGGATCGTTACCTCACGCCGGTGGGCGGTAATCAGTCGAACATGGCTGCGGATGAGCTCGCGCAGCTTATCGACCGGATCGCCCGCCCCCTCGACGATCACCCTGGCGTCTGCGTCAACCAGATCGGTATAGCTGCGCAGGATTTCGAACAGCAGCTCTTCCTTGGATCTGATGTGGTAGTACAGCGCCCCACGCTGCACCTGTGCGCGATCACCGATCTCCGCAACACCGGTGCCGTGAAAACCCTTCTCGGCAAACAGATCTACCGCAGCTTCAATGATCCGCTCCCTGGTCTCCACCGTTTCCGCGGCGGGCGGACGCCCGCGTTTGCGGACCGGCGCGGCGGTCATCGCGATTCTCCTGTCACCACATACCGAATCACTGTGTCGGACAACGCAAACCGTAGATGTCGATTCACACCGATCACCTCCTCGGCCGTTTCTTTTGTAAGGATCTCGTCGCCGCCGCGCCGCGGCTTTCAGTCCCGCTGCTGGGGCCAAGCGGGGATCGTGGTGAGGATGTCCGCGTTAGGGCCGAGCGTGTAGGTCGGTTTGCGCCGTTCCACGAACGCGGCCACACTCTCAGCGAAATCCTTGGACCCGATCAGGTTCATGAGCACCTGCGATTCCTGCCGGTGCGCGATCCACGGACTGCCCCACTCGGCCATTCCCCACAGCATTTGCTTCGCCGCCGCGAACGCAACCGGGGCGACATTCTCGCCGATCTCCGCAGCTAGCGCATACGCGGTGTCCAACAGGTCTGCGTCGGGGCACACCCGCGAGACGAGGCCGCCCTGCAATGCTTCCTCCGCGCCGAACATTCGGCCCGTGGTCACCCATTCCATCGCCCGCGACATGCCGACGACCCGGGGCAGGAAGAAGGTCGAAGCGGCTTCGGGGGTCAAGCAACGCCGGGTGAACACGAAGCCGAATCGCGCGCTCTCGGAAGCGATCCGGATATCCATCGGCAGGGTCATCGTCGACCCGATACCGATCGCATGTCCGTTGATCGCCCCGATCACCGGCTTACGCATGGCCGCGAATCGCAGTGACACGAACCCACCGCCATCGCGGGGACTACCGTCGTCGAAATAGGCGCCGTCGTATCGAGCCTCGTCGAATTCGCCGGCGTTCGGGTCGAGGTCGGCACCCGCGCAGAACGCGCGACCGCTACCGGTGACCACTACAGCCCGCACCGAGTCGTCCGCTTCCGCCAGATCACAGGCGGCGACGATCTCCCGCGCCATGGTGTAGGTGAAGGCATTGAGCTTGTCGGGCCGATGCAGTGTGATAGTCGCTGTCCCCTTGTTGACAGCGTATTCGATTTCGGTGAATTCCATGTTTATCGCCTCCGTATCAGCTGCCACTCAGGACTCGACCGCGACGGTCAATCCACCAGCAGTAGTAGCCATTCGGCTACACAGCCCGGCTTGGCGCCGCCCTCGATCTCGACGGTGACGGTGATCGAGATCTGGTTGCCCGCTGGGGTTGGCGTGACAGCGCTCAACTCGGCACCGGCCCGAACCCGGTCGCCGACCTTCACCACCGAGGGGAAGCGCACCTTGTTGCAGCCGTAGTTGATTCCCATCTTCAACCCGTCGATGCGCCAAATCTGCGCGGTGAGCACGGGCATCAGCGACAGGGTCAGGAATCCGTGTGCGATGGGGGCACCGAATGGTCCGGCGGCGGCAGCCTCTGGGTCGACGTGGATCCACTGGTGATCGCCCGTCGCATCAGCGAACAGATCGACCTGCTTCTGGGTAACGGTGAACCAGTCGCTGTAGCCCAGGTGCTGACCAGCTTCCTGCTGGAACTCGGTGATCCCGTTGAAAATCTTCATTCTTCGCGTTCCTGATAGATCAGACGGTCGGGCCGCCGGCGACGTACAGGGTCTGACCGGAAATGAATCCGGCGCCTTCTCCGGCGAGGAACGCCACCGTATTCGCGATGTCGTCAGGCTTGCCCGCCCGGCCGACGGGGATCTGCTTGACCACCGCATTGCGGAAGTCCTCGAACGAGATCCCCATGCGCTCAGCGGTCGCGGCAGTCATCTCGGTTTCGATGAAGCCAGGCGCGATCGCGTTCACGGTGATACCGAACTTGCCCAACTCGATGGCAAGGGTCTTGGTGAAGCCCTGCAGGCCTGCCTTGGCCGCGGAGTAGTTGGCCTGGCCGCGGTTGCCGAGCGCCGACGTGCTGGACATGCTGATGATCCGGCCCCACTTGGTGCTCGTCATGTACGACTGCACGGCCCGGCTCATCAGGAACGCCCCACGCAGGTGGACGTTCATCACCGAGTCCCAGTCGCCCGCGGTCATCTTGAAAAGCATGTTGTCGCGGATGATTCCGGCATTGTTCACCAGCACCGCAGGCGCGCCGAGTTCAGTCGCGACCCGCTGCACCGCGGCGGTCACGCTGTCCTCATCGGAGACGTCGGCGCCGACCGCGAGCGCGGTTCCGCCCGCCGCTTCGATATCGGCGACGACCGTCTTGCAGGCCGCCTCGTCCAGGTCGAGAACCGCGACGGCGAATCCCTCGGCGGCCAGCCGCTTCGCGGTAGCCGCGCCGATGCCACGTGCGGCTCCGGTGACGATGGCTGCCCGAACGGTGTCAGTGGTCATTTCTTTGCTCCTGATATTGGCTGGTTGGGTCCGTATGGTACCCGAATATTATATTGAGTGTCCACTCTATTAAATAAGAGCTGCGACTCGTCGGATTGCTGGTGGGTGGCAGGGTCAGGCGCGCCAGAGGTGCGTACCCGGACGAGTCATCGCGATCGACGGAACCACAACGGATCCGCTCAATCGAGTCAGTGACACCACGACCTCGGCGACGTCAGCGGGATCGATCATGGCCTCCGGTGAGACCTTGTCGGCGAGGGGCGCGGTCATATCGGTCGCGACATACCCGGGGCATACCGCGGTGGCGGTGACGCCGGCCTCCGATTCTTCGACGTTCAAGGTCTCGCACAGTGACGTCAACGCTGCTTTGCTGGCGCCGTACGCGGAGTTCAGTGGTTCCCCTGCGAGGCCCGTCATCGATGACACGGCAATGACTTTCGCGGTTTTCCGGGAGGCCATTCCGGCTGTAGTCCGCAGCAGCGGCAGTGCATGCTGAACCATCACATAAGCCGAACGGACATTGACAGCGAACAGCTTGTCGAAACGGCGCACCGGGAAATCGGCAAACGGGCCGATCGATCCCATTCCGGCGTTGAGCACCAACGCGTCCAGCCGATCGTATGCTGCGCTGTGTGCCTCGATCACGCGGACAACGTCATTTTCGTTCGACATATCCGCCGTCACCTGTACGACGTTCGTCCCGTATTCCTCACGGAGTTGTCCAGCGACCGACCTCAGCGAGTCCTCGGACCGAGCACACAGTGTCAGATCCCAGTCCTCGGCGGCCAGACGCTCGGCGATGAGAGCACCGATCCCACGCGACGCTCCGGTGACGATCGCGGCACGAGAGGCGTTCTTCCCGCTCATCGCGGAGCCATCCGGATAGCGCCATCGAGCCGGATCGTCTCACCGTTCAACATCGGGTTGGTGACGATGTGCTCGACGAGAGCGGCGTATTCCCTAGGATCGCCCAGCCGCGAAGGGTGCGGGATCTGGGCTTCCAGCGACGCGCGGGCGTCATCGGACAGACCGCGGAGAATGGGCGTGGCGAACATGCCCGGCGCGATCGTCATCACCCTGATCAGCGAACCGGCCAGATCGCGCGCGATCGGCAGCGTCATGCCGACGATGCCACCCTTCGAGGCCGAGTACGACGCCTGTCCGATCTGCCCGTCGTATGCGGCCACCGAGGCAGTGTTCACGATGACACCGCGCTCCCCCAACTCCGGTTCGGTGACCGCCATGGCTGCCGCCGCCAGGCGGATGACGTTGAACGTGCCGATCAGGTTGACTTCCACCACTCGGACGAATCGGTCCAGCTCGAGCGGGCCTGTGCGGCCGATCGTGCGAGCCGGGTCGCCGATACCGGCGGCGTTGACAACCACGCGCAGCGGTCCGAGTTCGGTCGCGGCGGACACCGCAGCCTGCACCTGGTCCGGGTCGCGGACATCGGCGGGCGCGAACACTGCTGCGGCCCCGAGCTGTTCAGCGAGTTCCGCTCCCGCCGAGGTCGGCAGATCGACGATGGCGACGAGGGCTCCAGCACCGATCAATCGTTCGACGGTGGCCCGCCCCAGACCGGACGCACCGCCGGTCACGAGAGCGGCGGATCCCGATAGTTGCATGAGTTCTCCTCTGTTCCAAAGAATTACCGGTGCACACCCGAGGGTGTGAGAGTCCCCTTCGGGCGTGCACCGGCGCGACCGCCTGCCACGGTCACGACAAAACCCCCAGGCCCGCATCGACGAGAACGGGAACGGCATCGCCGACAGTTTGGAATCCGTCGCCGACAGTCTTTCCGGCCAGGTAGCGCTGGTGGATGCCCTCGGCGATCACGGCGAGCTTGAAATAGCCCAGCGCGCGATAGAAATCGAGATGCTCGAGCCGGTGCCCGGTCCGCTGCGCGTAGCGCTCAGCCAGCTCGTCGGCGGTGAGGAATCCAGGGTTGGCACTCGGGGCGTGGCGCACGCCCAGTACCGGTTCCGTTCGTGGGTCCCAGTACACGAGCAGTAGCCCGAGATCAGCCAGGGGGTCGCCCAGAGTGGCCATTTCCCAGTCCACGATCGCATTGATTCGGCCAATATCCTGTGCGTCCAGGATGGTGTTGTCCAACCGGTAGTCGCCGTGCACGATCGTTTCGCCCGCTTGTTCGGGGAGCGCCGCCACGAGAGCGTCGTGCAGCCGGTCCAGTTGGTCCAGCTCCCGGGTGGCGACCCGCGTCCACTGGCTGTGCCACCGTCGCACCTGGCGAACGAGATATCCTGCCGGACGGCCGAAGTCGCTCAGACCGACCTCATCGAAGTCGACAGCGTGCAAGTCGGCAAGCGCGTCGACCAGGGCCTGTGAACATGACCGTGCCTCCGCCGTCGAGAGCGCCGCGGCCTCGTGACCGTCCTGAAGAGACCGGCCCTCGACGTAGGAGACCACCGCGAACGGAACGCCGATCACGTCGACGTCCTCGCACAGGGTGACCGGCTCGGCAACCGGGACACCCTGCCCGTGCAGCGCTTCCACGACTCGGTATTCCCGCGCCATGTCGTGCGCTGTCGGCGTGAGCGGACCCAGAGGCGGGCGGCGCAGTACCCATTTGCTCGTACCGTCGGTGACCAGATAGGTCAGGTTGGACTTCCCGCCGGCCAGCAGCGATGCGCGCAGCTCTCCCTTGACCGAGGAAACGTGGTCGGCGAAGTAGCGATTCAGCGCGAGTAGATCAAGCCCTTCGGGCACCACGGTGGTCATCGTGCCTCCCGCAGAACGCGTTTGGCGATAGCCCACCGGTGTGTCTCCGACGGCCCGTCATAGATGCGGAACGGCCGGACCTCGCGGTAGAGCCGTGAAAGCGGCGCGTCGCCGGAGATTCCCAGCGCACCGCAGATCTGAAGCGCGCGGTCGACTACCCGGTTGACCGACTCCGCGACGAAAGTCTTTGTGATGGAGGTGATCTGTGCACCGGACTCGCCGCGATCCAGCTCCCAGCAGGCGCGCAGGATCAGTGCGCGGCTCGCCTCGATGTCGATCTCGTTGTCCGCGATCAGCTGCTGTACCATGCCGAGTTCACCGAGGCGTCCGCCGAACGCGCGCCGTTCGTTGGCGCGGCCGATGGCGATGTCGGCAGCCCGGCGTGCGGAACCCAGCCAGCGCATGCAGTGCGTCATGCGGGCGGGACCGAGCCGCACCTGGGCGTAGTCGAAGCCCTTGTCCACCTCACCCAGAACCGCGTCGTCGCCGACCTCAAGGTTGTCGAAGATCAGTTCGCTGTGGCCGCCGAACATGCTCTCGTCGAGGGTGTCGATGTCGCGCTTACGCGTGAATCCCGGTGTGCCGGCAGGAACCAGGAACATGGTCGCGCCGCCACGGTCACCTGGTTCCCCGCTGGTGCGGGCCATGATGATGGCGAAATCGGCGCCGTTCGCGCCGGTGATGAACCACTTGTGGCCGTTGATGACCCAACCGGCCGAGGTCCGCTGAGCCGTCGTCGCCAGCGCGCTCGGGTCCGAGCCCGCGCCCGGCGCGGGCTCGGTCATCGCGAAGCACGAGCGCCACTCCCCCGTCGCCAGCGGGCGCAGGAAGCGCTCACGCTGGGCCGGCGTGGCCACGCGTTCGAGCAGGTGCATGTTGCCCTCGTCAGGCGCGGCACAGTTCAGCGCGAGCGGACCGAACAGCGAATAGCCCGCTGCCTCGAAGACCGGTGCACGGTCGCGCATGTCGAGTCCCAGACCACCGAACTCGGAGGACACGTGCGGTGCGAATACGCCAGCCGCTTTGGCCGCCTGCTGCAGGAGGATCCGCGGTTCGTCGGGCAGTGCGTGCGCAGATCCGGCGTAAGCCGTCTCCACGGGTAGCACTTCTTCGCGCACCAGCTTCTCGGTCCGTCGCGCAATATCGACGACCTTTTCGTCGAATTCGAACTGGATGGTCATGAGCGCGTCCGCTCGATCATAGGAAGACTCCTTCGTCTGGACCGGGATTCACCACCGGTCTGCTCCATGTCCGTCACTGTGGCTGGTCCGGGAAGTACCGGCGCAGTTCGCCTTTGAGCACTTTTCCGCTCGGATTCCGCGGCAGCGCATCGACGAATACGACCTGGCGCGGGCGGCGGAAGCCCGCCAATCTCGGTCGCGACCAGTTGATCAATATGTTCTCGGTCAGCTGAGAACCCTGGCGGGGCACGACGACCGCTGTCACCGCTTCGCCCCACGTACGGTCCGGAACACCGATCACGGCGACCTCGGAAATCTGCGGATGCCTGATGAGCACCCGCTCCACCTCGGCAGGATAGACGTTCTCACCGCCGGTGATGATCATGTCCTTGAGCCGGTCGGTGATGAATAGGTATCCGGCGGTGTCGAAATGGCCCACATCGCCGGTCCGCAGCCAGTCCTCGGAGACGCGCAGCCGCGCGGTTTCTTCCGGACGTCGCCAGTACCCTTTGCTGCACTGTCCCGACCGAATCAGGATCTCACCGTCTTGCCCGGCCGCCAGCCGCTCTCCGGTGAACGGGTCGCGGATCTCGACCTCCACCCACGGGTAGGGCTTGCCGACGGCGGCCAGCAGCTCGCCGCGGTGGTCCTCGGGATCCAGTTGCACCACAGCACCACAGGTCTCGGTCAACCCGAACACCTGGATCAGCGGCGCATCGAAGCACTCCTGAACGCGATGCAGAAGCGGCAGCGAAATCGGTGCGGCGCCGTAGACGATCGAGCGCAGGGCCGAGAAGTCCGCTTTCCCGGCGCCGAGAAAATCGACCATCATCTGCAGCATCGCCGGCGCGACCAGCACATTCGTGATCTTCAGCCGCCCCACGTCGACGACCAGCGCCGCCGCATCGAACTCGGGGACCAGTATGCACTGCGCCCCACGGAACAGGGCGACGAACGCCCACGCCGATCCGCCCATATGAAACAACGGCATGACCACTGACACACGTGATTCCGAGCCGACGCGCCAGTGTTCGGCCGCTTGGAACAAGTGAGCGAGATTGCCGTTCGTGATGATCACGGCCTTGGGCAGACCGGTGGTGCCGGATGTGTAGAACTGGATGAAAGTCTCGTCGACACCGGTGACCGTGCCCGGATCCACGGGGTTCTCGGCATCGCGCCATGCCTCGTACCCTTCACCGATGGTCAACCGGGTGACGTCCGGTGGCGCGGCGAGCGCGAACTCGCTGTCGGTCACGACGATCCGGGCCTCGGCATCCGAGATCAATTCGGCGAGATCCTCGGCAGTCAGACGCCAGTTCAGTGGTGCCAGCACGGCCCCGATCTTGGCGCAGCCGAACAACACCTCGAAGAACTCAGGCCAGTTGCGGCCCAGGTAGCCGACACGCTGTCCGCGAGTGACACCCGACCGCAGCAGCGCCTGAGCCACGCGGCTTGCCCGATCGTCGAGCTCGGCGAAGGTCAGCGTCGCGTCCCCGCAGCGCAACGCGACGCTGTCGGGACAGGTTCGGGCGAAATCCCGGATGGCCCGGACCGGATGGAAGTCGCCAGCCGATGTCACCGCTGATTCCCTTCTGCGCCTTGCATCTTCGTCTCAGCCCAACGCGATGGTGGCGGTGCCCACGATGGCGCGCCGGCCGTCCACGTCGGCCCACACGTCGCAGTCGACCAGACGGCCCGGTCCGTCCTCGGTAACCGCGGTCACCTCACCGGAAACGACGACGTTGTCACCGGCAAAGACGTTCGCGCGGAAGGAACAGGAGACGCGCCGCAGGGCGCTGCGCGTGCCGGCCCATTCGGTGAGCAGGTCCAGCACATAGGCCATGGTCGAGCCACCCTGATTGACCTCACGGTCGCCCAGTCCGGCGCGGGCTATCGCGTCGAGGTCGAAATGAATCGGGTTCGAGTCCTGCAGGACGAGCGCGACGATCTTGATGTGGTCAGCGCTCACCGCGGTGATTCGACGCTCGGGAAGCCGAGTGCCGACACGAATGTCATCGGTGAAAGTCACTGTGCGCCTCCACGCTTGAACAGATAGACGCTGGTTACCGCGCCCGAATAGGTACCCGTTTCGTCGAAGATCTCCAGGCGCACGTCCAGGTTGTCCAGCCGCGACCCGTCGCGCGTGGTGCGTGAGCCTGTGGAAGCGATGAAGGCTTCGGCCCGGTAGCGCGCGCCGATGCTCAGCGGGGCATGCTGCTCGATCTCGCAGTTGCCGAACAGGAGCGTGTCGTCTTCGGACTTCCCGGCCAGCTCGCACAACTCGCTCACGCTGATGCCCAAGCAGCGCAACGAGATCACAATGAACCACATCGGATGAGCGATGCCAGGCTCAGCTTTCGGAGCGCGCAGTGCGTGCTCCAGGATGGCGTTTTCATGCGGTTCGATGACGAGGGCGCCGCCGAGCAGCCGGGTTCCTTCGAGCTTTTGCAGCTCTTCGATCGTTACTGTCATTCCTCCCGCTCCTCAGTACGACCGGGGCAGCCCGAGGGTGTGCTGCGCGATGTGATTGAGCACCATCTGCGACGACACCGGCGCCACCTGCTGCAACCGAACGATGCCCCACAGATCCGCGAGCCCGTATTCGTGAGACATGCCATTGCCACCGTGCATCTGGATGGCGGTGTCGAGGGCCTTGTATCCGGCGCGGGAAGCCAGATACTTTGCCATATTCGCGGTCTCACCCGCAGGCAGGCCGGCGTCGATCTCGGCCGCGGCACGCCAGACCATGGTGGCGGCACCGGTCAATTCGATCGCGGCCTCGGCGAGGGGGTGCTGAACGCCTTGGTAGGTGCCAACCGGGACGCCCCAGACATTGCGCTCGTTGACATAGCGGACCGCCTTGTCAATCGCGTAGCGACCAACGCCGAGACAGATCACCGCGCTGAGCACGCGCTCCGGATTCAGACCGTCGAACAGTGCAGCGAGCCCGTTGTCGACCTCTCCCACAACGGCCTCGGCAGGCAGCCGGACATCGTCGAAGAACAACGTGAACTGACGCTCGGGGGCACCCAGCGCCGTCGGGATGAGAGTGCGGGTCAGTCCACGAATATTGGGATCGTCGACGATGAACAGAGTGAGTCGGCCACGACCTGTCCGTTCATCAGTGCCGGTGCGCGCCACCAGCAGGAAGTGGTCGCAGTGGTCGATCCCGGAGATGTAGTACTTGGTGCCGCGCACGATCCAGTCTTCACCGTCGCGCTTGGCCCAGGTGGACACGTTGTGCGAGTTCGACCCGGCATCCGGCTCGGTCAGCGCGAAGACGAATTTCTCCGCGCCGCTCGCGATTCCGGGCAGATAGCGGCGCTTCTGCTCCTCGCTCCCGTGACGAGGCAGCACACTGCCCGCGATGCCTTGCGAGAGCACCATTGCCAGTTCCGGGCAGCCGCCTGCTGACAGCTCCTCGAGCACGATGGCGAGTTCGGTGAGTCCGGCGCCGCCACCACCGTATTCCTCGGGAATGCTGACGCCCAGATATCCGCTGCGCCCCAACTGGTCCCACAGCTCGGCCATGGGTTCGCCGGTCGCCGCCTTCGACCGGTAGTACTCGTGACCGAACTTGCCGACGATGTCGGAGACTGCGGCCCGCAGTTCCTTCTCCTCGTCACTCGGCCGCAAGGGCAGACAGAGACTATGGGTGGTCATCGATTTCCGTTTCCTTCCAAGTTCCGTGGACGCGCTTACCGCGTCACCGGCTTCGGTAGCGAGGGGCGCGCTTCTCCATGAATGCGCGCGGACCTTCCTTTGCGTCGTCGCTGCGCACGACGCGCTCGGTCAAGGCGAATTCCAGCGCGAACCGCGGTTCATTCGCCAGGGCGCGCACCGCGATCTCCTTCGAGGCACGAACCGCGAGCGGAGCGTTCATCGCTATCCGGGTCGCGATTTCCATCGCGCGCGGCAGTTCCTGGCCTGCCGGAACGACCTCGTTCACCAATCCGCAGGCCGCAGCCCGGTGCGCATCGATGTGGTCGCCCGTCAACAACAGCTGCATCGCCATCGCCCACGGCACCTGTTGCGGCAACCGCACGTGGGTGCCGCCGCCGGCCACCAGGCCCCAACGAACTTCCGGCACACCGAAAATCGCGTGCTCGGCGGCGATACGGATGTCGGTGCCGAGCAGGATCTCGAGGCCACCCGCCACACAGATGCCGTTCACCGCGGCGATCACAGGCTTGTGGACATCGGAGAAATGCCGTTTGACCGGGTCCGAGAAGAGAACATCCAACTCTCCCTGGGTGAGCCGGGGAGTGAGCTCGCCGAGATCACCTCCCGCACAGAATGCCTTCTCACCAGCGCCGGTCACGATCACCACGTCGACGGAGTCGTCACGCTGAGCTGCGTCGGCGGCCGCAGCCAGCTGGCGGGCCATATCGACCGTGAATGCATTGTGCGCGCTGGGACGGTCCAAGGTAATCACCGCGATCGGTCCCTCGACCGAGTAGCTGACCTCTCCGTCAACCGTCGCGGTCTGCGCGGGCGCACCGTTCCTACTGGCCGACACCGGCCCACCTCCTTGGTGCCACTCGAAAGTGGCTGTGCACGATAAGGACATTCAGCGGTCGCAGCACTGGACACCGCTGAGCCGGTCAGAACGCCATCGTGGACAAGTCGATCCCGAGCGCCCGGACCTTGCGGTACAAAGTCGATCTCGCGATGCCCAGCGCATCAGCGGCGCGGTTCTTGTTTCCGCCCGCCTCGCGCATCGCCGCGATGATGGTCGTGGCCTCGACCAGCTCGAGACCGACGAGCTTGCGCCGAGAAGCCGCCGCCACCACATTTGCCGGTAGGTCGCGAGCGCTGACATACCCGCTTCTGTTGTCCCGCAGTACATCTCGAACAAGAATCCGCAACGACGCAATATTGCAGGGCCACTCGAGCCTGGTCAGGGTCTGCACCGCGTCTGGCATCCAGCGAACGGGCTTCGACTGCTTGCCGGACTGATCGAGCACGGCCGCGGTCAGCGCTTCCAACAGCACCGGCAAGTCCTCGAAGCGGTCACGCAACGGGGGGACTTCGATCGATGCGGTGAACAAGTCGAGCAAGCCGTTGGGCGCCAACTGGTCCACCCGACTACGGGCGGTCGCCACGACCCTGACCCGCAGTGCCCGACAGCGCTCGATCTGTCCCGCCGCCACCGTCGCAGTGCCCCAGTCGAGCTCATCGACGTGACGAATCACCACCACCGAGTCCGGCTCGGCGGCGGCAACCAACTCATCGAGCTTCACCAGCCAGCGTTGCGGCCCTTCCGCCGACACCCCGACCGCGTCGAGGACATGAAGCTGCGCATCCCGGGCCATGGCCCGAGCCACTGCCAGCCTGCCCGTCCCCCGTTCACCGGTGATCAAGGTCCATTCGGCTCCCGATCGACGGACCTGATGACACAGCTCTCGCCACCGCAGACCGTTTCCGGCCAATCCCTCCAGAGTCGCCGTTGTTCGCACCACACCCGGCCCCGCCTGTCGCTCCTCGACGGGCCGAACCTTCAGGACCGCGCCGATCGCACCAGTGCCGTCATTCACCTCACGACACGCGACCGAGACCGCGGTGCCGTCGGTCATGACCATCTGCGATTCCGTATTTCGCTGCCGGATCGCCCGGGCGGCATGCTCCCAGAGCCGCGCCTGATCAACCGATGCCAGCACCCTCGCGGCCGTGGCATTCGTGATGATCGTCTGCTCATCGAGCACGATCACCGGGTGGCGAACATCGCGGTTTTCGGCCAGGTATGCCTCGAACAGCAGGCGCTCCCGGGCACTCGAGGCCTCGAGTAGCCGGCGCTGAACCTCGGAAGCCAAGTCGGTAACCCAGGCCAGCAATACCGGGCTCGCGCCCTCGGACGGACACGTCACGATGAGGCTGCCAACGATTCTTCTGCTCACGGGATGCACGATCGGTGCGCCCGCCGACGTTGCGCCGATGTATGCCTCCGAGAAGTGCTCGGGCCCGCGCACCTGAACCGGGTTCCCGTCGAGCAGGCAGATTGCACTGAACGTGCCGATCGTCGTTTCGTCGACCGAAACCGAGGGAACAATATTGCGCTGGTCGAGCCACTGGATGAGCCGTCGGTCAGTAGCCCAGCGGCGAAGCAGCGTGCCCTCCCGATCGGTCAGCGTGAGCGCGCACATCGACTGCTCCAGCACCGAACGGCGCTTCTCCACAACGGAATCGACGATCCGTGTCAGCTGACCATCCAGGTCCACGTCAGGGCGACCGACCGGCTCGACACTCTCCGGGCGTAGGCCGTATCGCAGCGAACGCCGCCAGGAGTCGAGCACCTGCGGCCTGAGTCCGCTCCGCCGTGCGAAGTCCTCATTCCACTGACCATTCGTCAGCAAGTTCTCGCGCGCACGGAAGGCGTGACGGAGCCGGTCTCCATCGCCGAAGACCGTTCGTGCGTCGCACTTTTCACCGATTCGCTCGGGGTAACCAGAGTCCAGGTTCGGAGCCATCATGCTCGTCATCGCGCACCCTCCCTGGAACTAGAGCCGGAGGACTTCAGCCGGGAGCAGCTGCTGTCCGAGATTGGACACCATCCTGACTCACTACTGACATTCTGTCAAGAAGCATCGGATGGGGCCGCTTGAGTCCGTATCGCCAAGAGGGTGCCCGCCAACAATGAGTGCACGTCGGAGCGCGTGAGCAGGCCACGTCGAAGCCACTCGTCGGTCGCCGTCATCACGAGAGATTGGAATGCCCGGACCTTCGATCGATTGCACTCCACCGGCGCGATCCGTAGCACCACGAGCAGTCTGTCCTCCCAGGCCCGCATCCCCCCTTGGAGAACCGCGTCGACCTCGGGGTCACGCCTCGGCGCACCCGCCCGGAGCATGCTGAGGTACGTCTCCCGGTTCCGCTCGACCAGCTCCAGCCATTGATCGAACATCTGAGCAATGTCGAGACCGACATCACCGCACGACTCCGCGACCAGCGGAGGTTCGGGCAGGTGCGCGAATCGCCGCACCACCTCCAAGTACAGCGCACGCTTCGTACCGAAGTGGTGGTGCAGGTTGGTGCGCGTGGTTCCCGCGGCGGCCGCCAGCTCTGCCGTGGACACCGTTTCGTAGGCACGCTGAGCGAAAAGCCGCTGGGCGGCTACCAGAATCTGCTCCCGCCGATCATCGGCCTCGAGACGAACCCGTCGAGAAGTGTCCAAATCTGTCATGAAGGAACCTTAGCCCTTTCCTTGACCTTACTGACGCACGGTCAGTATTTTTGTCAGCGCATTACCACTCAATGAACGGGAGATGTCGTGGGCAAAGTTGACGGACGCGTCGCGATCGTGACGGGCGCCGCCCGAGGTATGGGCGCGTCACATGCGCGAGCGCTGGTGCGCGAAGGAGCCCGGGTTCTACTGACCGATGTGCTCGAGGAAGAAGGACAGCAAGTCGCGAAGGAGCTCGGCGAGAACGCACGTTTCGCGCCTCACAACGTCACCAGCTCTGCTGACTGGGAGCGGGTGGTCAACACCGCGGAACAGGAGTTCGGTCCGGTCGGAATCCTGGTGAACAACGCGGGCATCGGGGCGGCAGCGCCGATCGAAGCAACCACCGAGGCAGAGTACCGGCGAGTGGTCGACATCAATCAGGTTGGTCCGTTCCTCGGGATGAAGGCCGTTCGCCCGTCCATGCTCCGAGCCGGCGGCGGTTCGATCGTCAACATCTCGTCGGTTGCGGGGTTGGTCGGCGAGGCCTGGGCGATCGCCTACTCGGCATCCAAGTTCGCTGTCGTCGGGATGACGAAGGTCGCGGCAAAGGAGTACGGCCCGCACGGAATCCGGGTCAATTCGGTACACCCGGGGGTGACCGAAACCCCGATGATTCACGAGCACCCTGATTCTGACGCGATCTTCGCGCCGGTCATCGCCGCCACTCCATTGGGCCGGATCGGCCAACCGGAGGAGGTTACCGCCGCCGTCGTGTTCCTCGCCTCCGACGACGCGTCGTTCATCAACGGAACCTCAGTGGTCGTCGACGGCGGGTTCATCCGCTGACGTCGGCCAAGTAACGACGCACGAATTGTGACATGAAGAGGCCCCCTTGTTCGCACCGGTCGAACAAGGGGGCCACTCACATCATGCAGTGCGGCAACATCTTTCGCCGACGGCCAGTCAGTTGCCCCCGTAGACGTAGGACCGGAGACTTGGCTCTGCCGGCACCCGAGGATGCACCGCCAGACGCGCGACTGCCCTCGCGACGATCGCTGGCTCCTCGACGAGGAACGTCGCTGGGGCGACGCCCGGCATGAATCCCTGAGAGCAAACAGCATGGGAAATCCGCGCGGGGTCGGCAGGGCCGGAATGGGTGAGTGCATCCATGGCTATGGCGTACGAGACCGGGTCGGAAGTCCCGACTCCGATATGGTCAGGCGTGTCAAGCGGGCAGATATCCTGGACTGCGACGTTTGTGATCTCACCATCGCCCGTGTGCAGGCTCGACGAGCCGTTGCTGTTCAGATTCGGCTGCACGACTTCGTCGGTGCGGGTGTAAACGTTCGTGTAGGAGATTCCCGCGAATGTCTCCTGACCGGAGTTCAACGCCCGAACGTAGTTCGAACCGGTCCCCTGCTGCCAGCCGGCCGGCACACAACCGATCACGCCGTTGCAGGTCGCGTCGACAAGGACGCTGCCGTGGTTGGTTGCGGCAAAGCCGATGTAGTGGTCGACGAGTGCTCGCAAATCGGGCCAGAAGCGCAGCGCGAAGCGCGGTTCGGTGCCACCCTGACTGTGCCCGATGATATCCACCTTGCGGCCGCTGAGTTCGTACACAACGCGGATAGCATTCACAATGTACTCCGCTGCGATCTGGGCATCCCCCAGGGCGTGATCGGGCTCGGTCACGGAACAGTAGGGCCACCCCAGCCGATCCATCGCACGAAACCAGCTCAGCCCATAATCTTCTTCTGGGGTGAAACCCGTTCCGGGGACGAACAATACGACGTTCCGCTCGGCATCTCGAACGGCGGCCGAACACGTGACGCTGGCGGACAGCTGGTCTGCGGGCACCGACAGTGCGGAACCCGGTCGGTCGACCGGCGCGAATACGCCGGGGTCAGCCGAGACAGGCGGAGCCCCGGCCGCCACCCCCATCGCGATTGCCATTGGCACCAACGCTGTTCTGGCGAAGCTTCGAACGGCTGTACTGCGCATGTTCATACCCCCCACTGTTGTGGCTTGTCGTACTTACAAATCGATCTCGAACAGGAAGTGGCGGTGATGGCCCGCCCTCGATTCCCAAGGGACGGGCCGTCGATGGTCAGAAGACCTCGTGGCTGCCACTACTCTGCGAGATTCCGGACAACCAGACGACCCTTGACTTCGCCCCGCTCCAGACGCTCATACCCTTCTGGCAACTCGGAGAATCGAATCTCCTCGATCACGGGCCGCAAGCGTCCCGCAGCGATCTCGCCGTAGATGGCGATCAGATCGTCCTTGTCCGCGCCGAGTGAACCGAGCAACTGGATAGAACGGGCGACCAGGCTTGGACCGTTGATCGTGACTTCGTTGGCGCCCAACCCGACCAGAACGACACGGCCACCAGTCCGTACCGCTTCGACAGCAGCCGCCGTAGTCGTCCCCATACCGGCGAAATCGATGATGACGTCGGGCCGGACATCTCGCAGTTCGGACGCGTCCGAGAAGCAATCGATCGCGCCGAGTTGCCGCGCAGTCTCGAAGGCCGCCGCGTTCACGTCGACCCCGTAGACCCGCGCACCGGCGTTGTGAGCCACCGCAACACCGTTGAGACCGAGCCCGCCCAACCCGATCACACCAACCGTCTGATCCTTGCCCACAGCTCCGGTGCTGAGCACCGCGTGGTAGGCGGTCGCGATCGAATCCGTGGCCACCGCAGCTTGCCCGAACGACACACCGTCCGGAATTGGGACCAATGCGAACAGCGGCGCCAGGATCAACTCGGCGAAGCCGCCGTCGGCGCTGAGACCGGGAGCGAACCCTTGGGACGCCCCGTGCGGATGCGACAACAGGCCTACTCCGACCGGATCACCGACCGAGAACCCTGCCGAATCACCCTCCCCCAGAGCCAGAATCGTTCCCGCAACTTCATGCCCGAGGACAATCGGCGTGTGCGAGACGTACGGCGCGCCATGCATGACGTGCAGATCCGAATGGCACAGTCCGGCCGCCTCGACCCTCAAGACCGCCCAACCCGGGCCCGGCACGGGGTCGGCAATCTCGACTAGGTTCTGTCTCGAAGTGTTGAGGGCGGGCCTGTGGCCCGCCTCAACTGTGTCGGAGCCACTGATTGATGACAGCGATATGGATCGTGGCCTGGTAGCGGACAGCGAGTTTGTCGAACCGGGTAGCCACTGCCCGATGCTGTTTGAGCTGGTTGATGCCCCGCTCGACGGCGTTGCGGTCCCGGTAGACCACCGGGTCGAACGCCGGTGGCCGCCCGCCGGCACTGCCACGACGGCGCCGATGCGCGGCCTGGTCGGCCGGGACCGGGATCGTTGCTTTGATCCCGTGTCGACGCAACCATTCCCGGTTGGCGCGACTGGAATACGCCTTATCGGCCAGCACCCGATCTGGTCGCGCCCGCGCCCGCCCACCACCGAGTCTCGGCACCGAAATGCTATCGAGCACCGCGGTGAACTGTGGACTGTC
>NZ_JBHZCS010000054.1:0-12299 GCF_042755705.1 Nocardia sp. NPDC059154 | reverse complement strand
TGTCGGCCAGCACCCGATCTGGTCGCGCCCGCGCCCGCCCACCACCGAGTCTCGGCACCGAAATGCTATCGAGCACCGCGGTGAACTGTGGACTGTCACCGGCCTGCCCTGCGGTGACCAGCACCGACAGCACCCGGCAGTCCCGGTCACACGCCAGATGCAACTTGCTGGTCCACCCGCCACGCGAACGCCCCAACCCATGATCGGCGGGCTCGTACTCACTCGGCCCGGCCGGCGGTTCACCCTGCCCGCCACTGTCATGGCGGGCACCGGCGGCATGCGGGTGCGCCCGGGCGGTCGTCGAGTCGACGCTGACCTGCCAGTCGATCACCCCGGCCGCGTCGGCCAGAACTTGCAGTGACGTGACGATCGCGGCCCACGACCCGGCCCGCTGCCAGCGGCGGAACAACGCATACACCGCTTGCCACGACCCGTATTCGGCTGGAACGTCACGCCACGGCACCCCGGCCCGGCACCGCCACCGGATCCCGTCGATGAGCTGCCGTTTCGTCCACTTCGGCGGGCGTCCCGCCTTCTTCCCGCAGGGCAGCAACGGCTCCAACCGTGCCCATTGGGCATCGGTCAGGTCCGCTCGCCCCGCCACCGCTACGCTGGTCAACGAGGTCTCCGGTTGGTCTCCGGTTTTGCTTGGTCGCTAAACCACCTACCGGAGACCTCGCCTATATGCCAACGCGGCCAACAACCTTCATCAAACATGCTGATGGGGCGGCACCGCTACGCGGTGCCACCCCATCACTCACTTCGAGACACAACCTAGGTGTCTGCGCAGGTGCACGCGCCCCACCCGTCGGCGTCGAATATCGCGGGCTGCTGCTCGATCCCCTGGCGGAACTCGTTGAGCGGCAGCAGTTTTCAGTATCCCGTCGGTGCGGTCGCGCAGAATCGACACGTCCTCGCCCAGGAGGGAAGGGGGCGTTCTCCTCGGCTTCCCATTCGAGATAGCGCGGGCGGTTCACCGTCAGTAGCAGGCACCAGGGTGCCCGGCCACCGCGTACGCAGCCGCCCCCGCAATCGGCGCGGCTGAGACCCTGCGAACTGCGGGTGCCGCATAGCAGGTCTATCGGTGGAGAAACCTCGTGATGGTCACGCGGGTTCCCAGAGATCGCTATCCCGAGCTCGCGCCGCTGATGGTCGACCTGCACAGCACCGATTTGGTTCGCGCAGACATCGCCGTCTGATGGGAGCTGGGCACCGAAGGCGAAACCTTCGCTCGCACCGCTGATTTCGACACATTCCCCGAATGGATCCGGCAGCGCTGGCAGCAGGCCGTCGACTGCCTTACCACTATCAGCCACCGCGAGGATTCGACGCCGGTAGTGCGGGGCCGCGGCTTCACGAAATCTGCGCCGGAGCCAAGACCCGCGACGGCAAGGTCGCCAACCGGCCCATACGTGGCGTTGGCGGTCACCTGCGAAGGCGGCCGCGAGATGCTCGGATGTTGGGCCGGCGATGGTGGTGAGGGCGCGAAGTTCTGGCTTCGCCAGCAGGGTACGAGCCTGGCATCTGGCCCTCCGCAGCGTCGGTCGTCATGGTCAATTCCTTACCGATCTCGACGCTACCCAGTCTCGTCCCAAGTGAGCCACGCAACAGAAATAGGTATGCCCTCGGCAGTTCGGCCGTCGCGGGTAACGCCCGTCGCGCAGGACGCTTTGGGCGACACCGTCCTTCGTGAGAGATGCAAACGTGACGTCGGGATGGAAAACATCGCGCCGGCTTCCGAGGAGAAAACCGAGAGAAAGAAATAAGGATGAAAAAGTTCGTTGCGGTAGCTGCTGGTGTGGTCGCTGCGGTGGGGATCGCGTCCGGTTCGGCCGGTGCGCAACCCGCCGCAGATGGCGTGGTCGATTTCACCGCTCGCGCCACCGATACCCAGTCCATCATCACCAGCCAGGCCGGTTCGATGGTCGTCGAGGACGGTGTGTTCAAGGTCAAGGCCGCCAACGGCACCGTACTGACGGGTATGCCGCTGCGGTTCCGGGTCGATGATTTCGAGTTCCCGATCGCGGCGGATATCGCCGGCCGTTCTGCGACGTTGACGCCGCAGTACGACACGGCGCATGCGATGTACAAGCCGGTGGCGTTGCCGTTCGAGGACAAAGCGCCGTGGAAGAGCGACTATGACCGTGAGCAGGCGGCGTGGTCGCGTTTGACCAGCACCATCTCCATGGGCGCGACCATCGGCACCGCGGTCGGTGGTATCGGCGGTGCCGCGCTGGGTTGCGTGCTCGGCGGTATCGCAGGTGCGACCGTCGCGGCGGCGACGATCATCGGCTTGTTCGGAGCTTTCCTTCCAGCGGCGGCGATCGGCTGTCTCGGCGGGATCATCGCCGTCGGTGCTCTGGGCACCGTGGCGGGTCAGTTGCTGGTGACCGCTCCGGCGGCGATCGTCGCCGCCATCCAGTACTTCACCACTATCAACGAGCCAACATTGCAGGCGAAGTAGATAGTGGTGAAGAAACCCGACATCGAGTTTCGTCGGGGGACACCCGACCCGCCCGGCCACCCGACCGGGCGGGTCTTCCCTCGATCCGACATCAGCCCACCACTCGCAGCCCAACCTCAGCAAAGACCGCCACCATCCCTCATGGCAGGACTCGAGTGTTGTCTGTATAGAACCATCCATCACGCTTCTGGAGCGCCTCCAGCGCGGTGCGGAGGGCAGCTCGCATGAGATGGGATCCCGCCCTTCGCTTTCCCGGTCGCCATTTGCAATCAGACGTCCCTGTCCCCGGCAGTCGAGGCGAGTGATGTCGTCGGGGAGTATCCGGGCCGGTTCGCCCGGATCGTTGCCGCATTGGATCTAACCCAGCCGATCGACCGCGACATCGACTGGTATCCAACCAGTGCCCCGACAGCGATTTCCTAACTGTCGGTGAAATCTTCAGGCATACGGCCAACCCGGATCGCAAGAAGTCGTTCGATACTCGCGCAGTCATCCCGGCCGTCGCGGACCAGAACGACCTGATGCTGGCACGTTGGCCGGACATGACTGACACCTCAGCTGCTGTGCTTCATCAGAATCGAGTCCCGACATGCCCCCGCGTCACGGCTTCGCGTCAGCCGATGGGCCCGACAGCTACAAAGCCGGAATAGTTGTTCCACGTTCATCGAAGAAAGGTCGCCCATGCGCTGAACGCCGCCAGCAGCAACCGGCCCGCAGCGGGTCCTGGCGAATCTGTCCAGCTTCAACCTATCCCCGGAATCTACACGGACGCTGCAGACTCGAGCATGGCGCCGAAATCGGCCGAGCCGACCGAAGTTGAGGAGCGAATTGCATGCACCGTGTCGGTGTTTGATCGGTGGCGGCACCATGGGTGCCGGCATCGCCGAGGTCGCTGCCCGCGCCGGCGGTGAGGTCCTGGTCCTTGAGCGCGACATCGACAGCGCCTACCTCGCTCGCGCGCATCGCGCGCTCCCTGACCCGCGCGGTCGAGGCAGGCAAACCGAGGTGGCATCGCCCAGTGGGTCCGGCCTGGCGCAAAGCGCAGCTCTCGATCCGGAGGGTCCCTGATCTTTTGGATCGGCCTTGACGCTGGCAGAGGTGCTATGTAGTGTGACATTACACTAAAACTTCAGAGACATATCTAATCTAGTGGTGCCGTGCGTCGAACTGCCTCACGACCGGGGCGTCACGCGGGTCGCTGGTCGTGGATGAATTCCGATGAACTGTCGTGTTGGCCATGGCTGGCTTTGGTGGGCCCTTGAGGTGTCCAAGTACTGGTGCGACTGGCTGACAGGACGGGAAAAAGTGGTCAATACCATCGAGAGCGTGAACGAGGCTGAGCAGTCCCTTGCAGAATTGAAGGCTGACTGCTTGCTTGCTTCTAAATTCCTTGGAAGTGCGTTTTGGGGTCTTAACCTCATGCTCTTGCGCCACAAGGGTGCTCAGGCTGTAAAAGACCTGCAGGTGATCGAGTTCCAGGATCATCAGGCTGATCATTTCATTGATGGAATGACAAAGCTTGGTATTATCTGGGACCCGCCGGCGGTAGCCGCGGCCAAGTATCACTACTTCTCAAATATTCTAGGCGGTCTCGATGTG
Source organism: Nocardia sp. NPDC059154 (assembly GCF_042755705.1). Taxonomy (NCBI): domain Bacteria; kingdom Bacillati; phylum Actinomycetota; class Actinomycetes; order Mycobacteriales; family Nocardiaceae; genus Nocardia; species Nocardia sp. NPDC059154. The sequence continues at coordinate 8,236 of NZ_JBHZCS010000054.1, read as the reverse complement.
GAGTATATCGAAGAGACCCCAAAAAAAGTTTGGCTACGATACCACGGCCCAAGCGGTATGGGGCTCGGGATGATTCCTGGCGGAGCGTTTCGCAGGTACCTGGGCGGTTCCTGGCACCGTCTGGACGGAAAATTCATGGGCGTCCCGAACCTTGGATGGGTTGCAACGAAGGCGCTCATGGACGGTGACCCGTACGACGAGGGCTACTTCATCGAATACGACCATGAAGTCGACTTCAATGAGCCACTTAAGGTTGAGTTTGTCGACAGCACGCCAGAGTTTGACGCGAGTAAAGCGCCGCAGCTGGATCCGGCTGTATGGACAGAGGGACGACGCCTCAAGGTGCTTCGTAGCTATTCTCGCAGCTACCTTTTCTCGGCTTTCAGGGCGCTTACCAAGCTTGTAGGCGAAGTCACGGCCAGTTGGCTACTCGAAGAGACAATGAGACGTATCGCCGTTCAGTATACCCGCGAGCTTCGGCGGGAAATGGGGCTCGAGAACGCGGGTCTTGCATTGGTTAAAGATTTTACTCTCGGTTTGTTGCGTGCATGCGGCCAAGAGCTCTCGGTTCTCGAGGATAGCGAGAACGCCTTTTCGATTCGTGTTTCCCCCATTCGGGAATTCAAGGCAGTTTCATCGGATAGGGTCCACGCTTCCTTGTTCGCATTTTATGCGACCGCAGTGCGTGTCCTCGATGGGCATACCAGCGTTTCTCGTGTGCCGGATGAAGGAGAATCCACAGCGGTTTGGAATTTTAAGGACGAGGGAAAATGGATCTGGTGACAAGTCCGGCTTCTTGTTGGCCAGGCGAGATCGGAAATTCCTCCACGGAAGTGTTGCGGAGTACTTTCGGCCAGCTGGCGAGAAGTCATTCTAAATGGCGGATCCTGTCGTACTCGGCAGACTGAAGGCGCCTCTCCAGGTTGTCCCGCAGAGATGAATGGCCTCGAGTGTAAGACCGCTGCCTTTCGACCAATCGCCGTCATTGAATGGCCTTTGGGGTAGCGAAGCAAGGAAGATGGTTCCCTTCAGCCGCGCATGGCAGGGAGGAAAGTTCGGTACACCGTGGATGCCGCGTAGGGGGGCATTTCGGTATTACATAGCCAGCGAAGAAAGTGAGTAGTCGATGCCTCAGACAACATCCGATAACCTCGTCGAGTATAGCGTTCAGGACGGTATCGCCGTGATCCGGTTGAACCGGCCGGACGTACGCAATGCACAAAACGGCCGTTTGCTCTACGCATTGGATGACGCATTTAAGCGTTTTGCCTACGACGATTCCGCCCGGGTTGCAATCCTTGCAGGGAACGGACCACACTTTTCTTCCGGCCATGACTGGGGGGCCACGGCGGACCGGGACGTCAGCTTCGAGCGAGTTTCATTGTGGTGGGACCACGTCGGGAAGCAGGGAGCCGAAAATCGATTCGCACGGGAGAGCGAACTGTACGTAGGACTGTGTCGCCGATGGCGTGAGCTGCCTAAACCCACGATTGCCGCAGTTCAGGGCGCGTGCATTATGGGTGGACTAATGCTTGCGTGGGCGTGTGACCTCATCGTGGCAAGCGAAGACGCATATTTCGCCGACGTGACTGTCGAGTTCGGCCTTCCTGGTGTTGAGATGTTCGCGCATCCTTGGGAGCTTGGAACGCGACGTGCGAAGGAGCTCCTCTTCACGGCAGGCAGACTGTCAGCAGATGACGCATATCGCGCGGGAATGGTGAATCATGTTGTTCCTTCCCAGGAATTGATGGATTTTGCGCTGGGGCTAGCCCAGCGCATTGCACAACGTCCGCAGTTCGGACTTGCGTTGGCCAAGCAGGCAGTTAACCAATGCGAGGATCTCATGGGGTACCGGAGCGGGACAGACTCGGTGTTCGGCCTTCATCAGTTGGCCCATGCCCATAACGCGGAGGTGCTGGGTGACATGAATGGCAACGGCACGACCGGATCAGTGAAAGCGGCATTGGCCAGCGACCCGACCAAGCCTGGTGCGCCCACCCCTAGTCCATAACTTGGTGCGGCATAGTTGCTGCGCACCAGATTTGGAAGCTACTTGGGATCTCGGTTGACTGGCCTCACCGTACGAACCTTGCTTGGGTAGCCTCGCTCATGGTGGAGGATACGATTCGTTAGGGCCAGCCCAGCCTCTAACTCGCCTCCGTCCCTGAAGGTATAGGCTGCGGATGATTCCTCAAGTGGACGGCGTTGCTGATCCTGCGTTTCGCGTGAAGTAGGAATAAATCAGCGAACCTGAACAGCTATTTCAACTTCATAGTGTAAGTTATGGTTATGTGGGCCCTTTGTTGCGAATGATGCGCCGGTCGACGTTTCGCCGGGCTTGTTGGCCTGCCTCGGGCAGGAGATAGCATAGGCGTCCCGAAGATCGACCCAGTAGTCGTCGTACGGGTGGTCGAGAGCTTTGTTAGTTATACACGCCTCTTTGCGGCCTTGGCGATATGTCATGACCGGCGGAGGCATCTTCGGCTTGAGGAGAGGTCAAGTGGCTGAAAGCAGCAACGTAATGACGTACCTGGAAACATGGTCGTCGAAACAGCCGGACAATTTGGCTCTGGCTTTTGCAGAGCGGTCTTACACCTATGCAGAGGTGGAGGCGGAGACCAATCGTCTTGCTTATGGTCTTAGTGAGCTTGGTGTGAAAAAGGGCGACTCGGTGTGTCTTCTGATGCCGAATTGTGCCGAGTTTGTCTTTATGTGGTTTGCGCTCGCGCGTATCGGTGCAATCAGTGCACCTGTGAACGGCGAGTACACTGGCGACCGGCTCGCTCGTCTCATCAACCTCTCGAAGGCCCGTGTCGTTGTCTCAGACGCCAGATTCGACAGCGTATTGACGGGCGCAATTGATCTTGCGCCACAGGTTCACACCATCATTCGAACTGGTTCGGATGAAGTGTTCCGGCCGGAGCAATGTCGTGTGATTGCCTTCAGTGATTTCGGGATGGCAGGGACTGCTGCGCTTTCGCCGATCCCTGTGCGGCCGAATGACCCTCTGATGCTTGTGTTTACATCTGGAAGCACGGGTGAGGCAAAGGCGGTGGAACTCAGCCACGGGTACGCCCTCTTTTCTGTGATGAACAAAGTGCGGCATATGGGCTATTGTCGAGAGGACGTGTTCTTCACCTGCCTCCCACTTTTCCATGCAAGCGCGGCGTTGGAGACAGTGTTGCCAGCAATTATCCTCGGTACATCGGCGGCCGTCATCGAGAAATTCTCCGCTTCCCAATTTTGGGAGCAAATTCGCCGCTTCAATGCAACCGTGTTCGTAGCGGTTGGCGCTATGCAGGGGATCTTGCTCAAGCAGCCGCCGAGTGACCGAGATCGTGATCATCGGGTACAGCGCGTCATTTGCGGTGCTGTGCACGACCGCGTGCGTGAATTCGAGGACCGATTCGGCATTCGGGTCCTCCAGTACTACGGTAGTACCGAGTGTGGCTCGGTCGCCTTCAACCTTGATGGTAAGGCTGAACCAGGGCTTATCGGGCGCGCCTCGGAGAACCATGAGATCATCGTGGCAGACGAGGATGATCGACCAGTTCCTATCGGAATGGTGGGCCAACTTCTTGTGCGGCCGAAGGTGCCTCAGGCGAGCATGACAGGGTATTTTGGCGACGGTGCCGAAACCGCCCGGGTGTGGCGTAATCTCTGGTACCATACAGGCGATCTAGGCTACAGTGATAGTAGCGGTACGTTGCACTTCGCCGGTCGGGCGAAGGACGTTATTCGGCGACGGGGCCGGCAAGTAGCGCCAGCAGAAATTGAGACGGTCATCCGGGCGCATCGTGATATTAGCGACTGCGCTGCAATCGGGGTACCGTCAGAGCTGAGCGACGAAGAAGTGAAGATCGTACTCGAACCGATTCCCGGCGCCGAGCCGAGTATCGAAGAAATTATGAATTTGGTGCATGAGAGGCTTCCTCGATACATGTATCCCCGGTATATTGAATTTGTCGATGAAATCCCCAAGCTGGCAGTCGGGAAAGTTGATAAATCGGCATTGCGGAAGAACTGGCAGACTCCACGAACAATCGATGTGGAGAAGCTCGGTACGGCAGAAGCGAGTTCGCCCTAGCATCGAGCGGCGCGCCTCGTTTCTAGCGCCGCGTCCGAGAAGGTTGGTGCTGGAACCGCCGCCCGGGGCGGCGGGTTGATCCTCGGCGGGTGAGCTGTGATGCTGCCCGTCGAGGTGAAGTCGGTCGCTCGCAATCCTGATGTGTTCGGTCAGAGCGGTGACCCCGGAAGAGGGTCGCAAACTGGCTCAGATCGCGCGGCGCAGCAAGCAGCCGATCCGGATGCGGCAGGTGGTGGTGGTGATGGCGTCAGCGCAGGATCAGCCGGTCGGGTTCATCGCGAAGCTGATGCAGGTGTCGGAATCGTATGTGCGGCAAGCGATCCACGACTTCAACGAGAAGCGGTGAGGATCTGGTCGGCGGTTTTGGTCCAGACGAAGGGTTTCGGATTTTCGTTCCAGGACTGGATCCAGGCTTCGACGTCGGATTCGAGTTCGGTGACGCTGCGGTGGGCCGATCGGCGGGTTTGCGGTTGGTGAGTTCGGCGAACCAGCGTTCGACGAGGTTGAGCCAGGAGCTGCCGGTAGGGGTGAAGTGCAGGTGGAAACGCGGGTGTGTTGCCAGCCATCGGTTGATGGCGGGGGTTTTGTGGGTGCCGTAGCCAGTTGTCGCACGGGTCAGATCACAGCCCGGGACGGCACTCGATCATCCTCACAGTTGTCGCAGATCAGGTGGAGATCCAGGTCTGCGGGGGTGCTGGTGTCGATGGTCTTGAGGAACCGCAGGAACTCCTGGTGGCGGTGCCGGCGGTGGTGCTGGCCGATGACTTGGCCGGTGGCCACGTCCAGGGCGGCGAACAAGCTGGTGGTGCCGTGCCGGACGTAGTCGTGGGTGCGGCGTGCGGGCACTGCGGGCATCGTCGGCAGCATCGGCGCCGACCGGTCCAGGGCTTGCATCTGCGATTTCTCGTCCACACACAACACCACCCTTGGGGGCGATCGTGTGTAGGCGGGTTCCAGTAGAGTCTACCGGTGTATCTGCATGTTTCCGACGGTGTGGTCGAAAGGCCGGCGCAGTGGCGTAGCAGCCTGCGACACTGAATGGATGTGACCTGCATCGATCCATCGGGCTCTCGGGGCCGGTTATGATGAGCGGCTGATGTGGTGTGTTAGGGGCTTGGTCACAATGCTGACATTGCGTGGACATTTCTCTGCGGTCACAGTCTAAACTGGCGTCATGCGCCAATTCAGCAACGCTCAACTCGACGGCCGTAAGCGGGTTCAGGCCGGAAGGCGTCTGGCGGATGATGCCTACCTGCAGATTCGGGACCAGATTATTACAGTCTCGATACCCCCGGGCGCACCGTTGGACGAGGATGCGCTGGCTGACGAGCTGAAGATCGGGCTCACTCCGGTCAGGGAAGCGTTGAAGCGGCTCAGGCTGGAGCGGCTGGCGGTTATCTATCCCCGGCGTGGGACGTTCGCCGCGGAGATCAACATCAGCGATGAGCGGTGGTTAACTGAAGTTCGGGTGGAATTGGAAGGTCTCGCAGCGGTATTGGCTGCTGAACGCGCGTCTGAGGATGACCTGCTCGGCCTCAAAAGCTTGTTGGACACGATGGAGACAGCGGACGATCCTGTTGAGCTCATGTCTATCGACACCGAGCTCCACAGGGCCATCTACGCGAGTGCCCGGAATCCATTTCTGGAAGACACGCTGAATCAGTATCTCAACCTTGCTCTTCGCATCTGGCATTATTGCTTGAACCGGATGCCTGAACATACCTCGCACGACTGTGATCAGCATGCGGTCGTTCGAGCTATCTGCGATAGAGACGTCGTGGCTGCCCGTGCAGCTGCTGAAGAGCATTTGCGTTCCTTTTCTGAAGAGGTTCGCACGCTACTTATTTAGCGCTCCGTAGCGAGGAGGAGGCAGGATGGGGCTAATAGGTCGTCGACACTGACTGCACCTTTTTGGCACTGCATCTCGCGTTCACTTCGGAGCTGAACATGCGATTCACTGTATGGCCAAGGGTTCGAAGAACTTCGCTGGTGCCAAGCCTTGTTGAGCTTGACGCGAGTAATCACTGACAAGATCGCGAGCTGGCCTGTGGGGGTCAGGCATTGAGAAGTCATTTGCTCGATTGCCCGTTGGCCCTGCTACATTTTCCAGCACATTCATTATGAACCGCAATAGGAATTATTGTATCAATTACCTTCCGGAATTGGCCCTAACCAAGGATGATAGGTGGAGCACCTGAACACTCATTGAGAGGCTTTTACCGTGACCAGGGCGGCCGACAGTCCCCAGGCAACCTCAAAATATCAGCTCAAACGGATGCCCCGCCGTGCAAGGTTTGCTGCGCTGGGGTCTAAGAATTTCCAGCTATACATTGTGGGCCAAGTAATAGCAACCACCGGATTGTGGGTACAGCGCATAGCGCAGGATTGGCTCGTACTCAGCCTAACCGGAAGCGCCACCGCGGTCGGCGTTACCAGTGCACTGCAGTGGGCTCCCATGATTGCCTTTGGCCTGGTGGGCGGATGGATCGCCGACCACCTACCCAGACGACGGGTACTGCAAGTCACCCAAACCGCCGCAGGTGCCGTGGGCGCCACGCTCGCCGTATTGACGCTTTCGCATCATGTCACTGCCTGGCACGTCCAACTTTTGGCGGCAGCCCTGGGCACGATCGCGGCAATCGAGCTGCCGGTGCGGCAGGCATTCGTTGCCAACCTGGTCGACGACGATCAATTAGGAAGTGCTGTCAGTCTAAGCTTTTCAGCGTTCTACCTAGGCAATTTCGCCGGCCCGGCGATAGCAGGGCTGCTACTCACCAGCGTCGGACCTGGGTGGGCTTTCGTGGTCAACGCGATTGCCTACACCGCACCACTTACCGCGCTTGCGTGCATCGACTCCGACCGCCGCCGGGGACCCCGGAGCGCAGCGAATCACGAGACAAGGTCAGCTCCGGGCGGCCTGCGCATACTGCTGCGACGAGCTGATATTTGGCGGCCAACGCTAATGGGTGGGTTCTTCGGGATGTTTACATTCAATTTGCCGGTCATCCTCTCCACCTATGCACGCACCGCCCACACCGGCGCGGCAGGCTACGCTGTACTGACTTCTGGCGTCGCTCTCGGTTCAGTGATCGGAGGAGTGATCTCTGCGGGGCGGGCCGGAATTACACCGGCGGCACTGAGCAGAGCAGGATGGATCTTGACGTGCACATACCTCCTGGCAGCTGCTATGCCGTCGTTGTGGAGCCTGGCATGTGCGTTGACTGCAGTCGGTATCACGAGTACCCAGCTGTTCACCGCAACAAATTCCAGTGTTCAGATTGCTGCTGGGCCGGTGCTTCGTGGACGCGCATTGGGCATCTACCTCATATCGATAATGGGCAGCGGCGCGCTCGGAGGACCGATACTCGGATTAATAGTCCAACGCTTCGGGACCCGGATGGGATTTGTACTGGCGGGAGCAATCCCAGTGGCATTTCTGTTGTTGGTATCCCTCACCCAGATCGCCACGCAGGCTTCACGATGCACCCGCACCGCCAGCTCCATCCTGGCCCGAGAAGTCAAAGCGACCTCCACATCGACCCCGGCGGTCTTGCGTCCCACGTTCAGCTGCGCCGCTTGCCGCACGCTGACCAGCATGTTGCTCCAGCTCCGCAGCTTGAGTTTCTGCAGGTTCCTGACCGTGGCCAGAGAACCCTCCCGCTCCGCCTTGAAGATCCGCTGCCGTAGCCGCCGTACGTTCTCCTCACGCAGGCCGCCAGTCGATGGCGGCCCAATCACGTCGCACACCACCGCTGGTGGTAGAGCTCGACCAGCTCGGCGGCGCGGTAGCGGCGGGGATCGGTCAGTGCCGTGATCAGCTGGTAACGCTCGAGGCGTCGCACCACCCGGCCGTCGCGGGTGCCGGCGATGGCGATGTCGGCATCGATGATTCGCACCGCAACCGGGCGATGCGGGTCAGCCATGACCTGCCTCGATGACGGGTTGGCCCGGGCGGGCTGGGACTGCGGGTCGAGTCCGGTCCGGCGACTACTCCACTCCGGCCACACCAGGTACGTCCAGCCGCCCTTGTCTGAGCTTGAAATTTAACCTCCGTGGCCGGTGGTGTGACCCCGGTTGATCATGCAAGCAGCCCTTGTCTGATGATTGCTGTTGCGACACAAGCAATTTCATACAAGGGCTGCGGTGATA